>NZ_QHJN01000103.1:0-29808 GCF_003947565.1 Actinomadura sp. WAC 06369
CTAATAGGCCGAGTGGCTTGAACACACTGAACGTTCAAAGCATCTCGCTGTGTGTTTGTTCGCGTCCCTGTGTGGTTCCTGGAAAACAAACGGGAACCCGTTTTGATAAGTGAATTTTCGAGCTGTCCGCTCGGACGATGAGTTTCCCGGCACTTTCGGGTGCTGTGGGTTGGTCGTTCGGTGGTTATGGCGAGAGGGAAACACCCGGTCCCATTCCGAACCCGGTAGTTAAGCCTCTCAGCGCCGATGGTACTGCATGGGAGACTGTGTGGGAGAGTAGGACGCCGCCGGACATTTTTTGTGGGAAAGCCCCGCCGTTTACGGCGGGGCCTTTCTCATTTCATGGCGGGTATTCGACTCTGCAGGTATTCCGTGAGCAGGACGATCAACTCGTCGCGGAAGGCGCTGACGTCGTCCGTGGGGCGGTCGGCGAAGTAGCGGTGGATCAGGGACTCGACCGTGCTCACGATGAACCAGGCGGTGAGGCGAGCGTCCGAGAGACGGTCTTCGACGTCGGTGCGGAGCAGATCCACGACCGTGGCGACGAGTAGGTTCTGTAGCGAGTGGAGCTCGGCCAGCAGTGCGGGCGGGCGTGGTGACTCCTCGAACAGCACCTGGTGGAGACGAGGGTCGCCGCGATGGGCCTCGAGAGCCGTGTCCACCAAGAGGGCGATGCGTTCGTCCCAGCGGGCGGGGAGCCCGCGTTCGAGTGCGGCGGTGACGGCGCGCCGGCCGTCGTCGATGTGCCGCCGCGTGAGCTCCAGCAGGATCGCGTCCTTGTTCGGGAAGTACTGGTACAGCGAGCCGATCGAGAGACCCGCCTCGTCGGCGATGCGGTTGGTGGTGCCGGCGGCGTAGCCGTGCTCGACGAAAACGCGAGCAGCCGCCTGGATGATTCGCTCCCGCGTATCGGCAGAACGCTGCTGACGTGGGGCTTTGCGGGGTCGGAGGGGCTTGGGAGTGCCCGGCATCGGAGGCCCTAACGCGAGTAGAAAAGCGAGTAATTACTCAGTATTTTGGCGGCTGCCGACCGATCGACGCAAGGAGCGGGGCATGACCGTCGACTATCTCGAGTTCTTTCCGGACTGGGTCCGCGAGGCGGAGGAGCCGCCCGCCGAGACGCAGTGGTTGCCGTGGAAGGGCATGCAGGTTCGGCTGGAGCGCACGGTGAATCCGGCTGCGCCGGTGAAGTACGTGGTCCTGCATGGAGCCGGCGGGCACGCGCGGATGCTGTGGCCCTACCTCAGGCTGATGGGAGCGGTGGAGGGCGTCGCGCCCGACATGCCGGGATACGGGCTGACCCGATGCGGCGGGCGTCCGGTGAAGTACGAGTCGTGGGTGGAACTGGCGGCGGAGTTGATCCGGCTCGAGCGGGAACGCGACGACCGTCCGGTGGTGGTCCTGGGGGCCAGTATCGGAGGCATGCTCGCCTACAGTGCGGTCGCGCGTGCAGGTGCGGCCGGACTGGTCGTGACATGCCTGCTGGACGTGCGCAACGCGGAGGCGAGAGCGGTCGCCGCGCGGTTCCGGTGGCTGGGACGCTACGCGGGCCCGCTGATGACCGGGCTGCGCGCTTTGGACGGCGTTCAGGTGCCGGTCCGCTGGCCCGCCCGGATGTCGGCGATGGCGAACCGGCCGGACCTGAACGCCGCGGTGGCGTCCGATCCACTCGGCGGCGGGGGACGGATCTCCTTGCGGTTCATGCGTACCTACATGAACTCCGTGCCGGAGGTGGAGCCGGAGGAGTTCAGCGCCTGTCCGGTGCTGATGATCCACCCGGGCGCCGACCGGTGGACGCCTCTGGAACTGAGCAGACCGTTCTTCGATCGGCTGCCCGTGCAGCGGCGGCTGGTGACGCTGGACGGCTGCGGCCACATGCCCGTCGAGGATCCCGGGCTTCGCCAGATGGCCGACGCCCTGCGCTCCTTCGCCGACGAGGCGGCGTCCGCCCGCACCTGACCCGCCACGGGGCAGGGAAGCGCCTCGTGCGTGACGTGCAACCCGCCATTTGAGCAGCGCGTCCTGGCGGGGTTTGATCACAGCGGTTTCGGAGGCACATGCGCCTTGGGGGAGTGCGGGGTCAGCGGCCCAAGGCCGTGTCGAGGGTCGCGGCCCACTGTCGCAGCAGCCGGCCCCGGCGGGCCGAGTCGTCGGTGAGCAGGTCGGCGAGCCCGAGGCCGCGGACGAGGTCGAGCGTCGCCTGCACGGTCTCGCGAACACCGGGGACCGACTCGTCCGCGCCCAGTGCCTCGACCGTCAGCCGGTGCGCCTCGCGCCCGACCCGCGTCTCCAACGGGACGACTTGTGCGCGCAGCTGCTCGTCGGAGCTCGCGGCGACCCACAGCTGCAACGCGGCCCTGAACAGCGGCGTCGTGTACATCTCGCCGAGCAGCGCCACGACGTCGAGGGTGCTCGGGCGCCGGTCGGCGAGTTCGTCCAGCCGCTCGCGCATCTGCGACATGCGCACTTCCGTGCCGTACTCGACGGCGGCGGTCACCAATTCCTCGCGGGTGCGGAAGTGGTGCTGCGCCGCACCCCGCGAGACCCCGGCGCGTTCGGCGACGACGGCCACGGTCGTCCCGGCCCATCCGGCGGAGGCCAGGCATTCGACGGCGGCCTCCAGGAGGCGTTGCCGTGTCGCGCGGCTGCGGTGCTGCTGGGGTTCGCGGGGAGCTGCCTGCGTGGTCATCTCTTCCTCGACTCGGCGGGTCTCCAGTCAATCAAAGGCCCGGAAGAGAAAACAATCAAGCGCGCTTGATTCTTTCCCGGCGCCTAGTCACCGGTCGTGCCGTCGAGCATCTCGCGCAGGATGTCCAGATGGCCGTTGTGGCGGGCCGTCTCCTCGGTGAGGTGGAGGAGTATCCAGCGCAGGTCGACGCGGAGGCCATTGCGGACGGCTCGCTGTGCCCGCTCGTCCAGGTCGTTCCCGGCGACCAGGTCGCGGTAGCGGGCACTCTGCTCGGCGTACTCGCCGAGCAACTGCGTGAGCGGGAAGTCGACGGCGATACGCATCTCGCGGTCGGGGTCCTCCTCGGTCCAGGGGCCCCGGTTTTCCTCGCCGAGAAAGATCACTTGGAACCAGTGGTACTCGACCCAGCGGAGGTGGTTGATCACACCGCACATGGTCATCAGCGGTGAGCCCGGCAGGAGCGACTTGCGTGCGTTCTCTGCAGAGACGCCTTCGCATTTGGCCCGGGCGGTGTCACGTGCGTAGTCGAGGAACGTGGTGAGCTGGGTGCGCTCGTCCCACGCGGACGGTGTGTCATCGATTCTTGTCATCGCGCGAAGCGTCCCTGATCACCGCGGTCCATGTCGAACGATTTATCGGCGGCCCGACCTGCTTCACCCGGCTCCTTGTCCGGCGGACCGAGCGGTGTCGCAGCAGCGATGACGCGCTCGTGCTGTCAGCCGTACATCTCCGCCCACCGCCAACGGCGAATCCTGTCTGCTTGCCGCGGTGGCACACCTCAGAGCCTCCCTGTAGGGCGGCCCCATCAGTGGAGGGTCCTGTTCTTCGGTGACCCGTGATCTATCGGACCTGCCCTACAGGCGCTCCTAGGCTTGCAGGCGCGCGGGGGCTATTCGCTCTGGGGCGAGGCCAGATGAATTTGCCTTGCCCTATATGCATTCCTCTGCGTGGGAGCACGGAAGTGGACATGCCATTTCATGATCATCAACTTTCTCGAAAAAAGTTTGGGGTCGGAGGTTCCATCGCGCATTGCGGCGACTACTGTCGGCTATGAGTCAACCTCGCTGCGTCATCGGATGAGTGGCGCGGCATCGTGCAGATTGGATGGTCGCCATGCCTACCCCGAACCCCTCCGAGTCCCTCCGCGCGTTCTTCGCCTTCCACCTCAAGCGGTACCGCGAGCAGAAGGGGTGGTCGCAGCCGGAATTGGGAGCGCGGGTCAACCTCCCGAGCAGCCTGGTCGGTGGCATCGAGGTCGGCGCCCGGCGCCCGACGCGCAGGCTCGCCCGGGGCCTGGACGAAATCTTCGGACTGGAGCAGTTCTTCGAAGCCCTCCACCCTCGCGTCATCGAGGAAGCCGGCATCCCGCCGGGCTTCTCCGAGTTCGTGGAGGCCGAGTCCGAGGCCGCGATCGTCAAGCTGTACAAGAACTTCGCGATCACCGGGCTGTTCCACACGGAGGAGTACGCGCGAGCGATTCTGCGAAAGGGAAGGCATCCGGACAAGCTCGAACAATCGCTTGCGGCGCGAATGGAGAGAACAGAGATCCTGCGGCGCGAGGATCCGCCCGTCATCGTCGCGCTCATCGATGCCTCGGCGCTCCGCCGGTCGTTCGGCGGCCCCGCGGTCATGCGAGGCCAACTCGAACATCTGCTGAGCGTGGCGGAACTGCCCCACGTTCACGTCCACGTGGTGCCGGAGGACGCCGAAGTCCTCCCCGAGGGCTCGTTCACGCTCCTCTCCTCAAGTGAGTCCGACGCCGGCTACATCGAGGCGGCGGGCGGACGCGGTCACCTGGTCGACGACCACGGGTACATCGCCGAACTCGGCACGCTGTTCGAAAGCATCAGATCCAGGGCGCTGAACGTCGAGGACTCGCAGGTCGCCATCCTCAAAGAGCTGGAGGATCTATGAAGGGGCGCGCTCCCTCCTCCCCGCGGTGAAGGGGGAGCCGCAGGCGAGGCCGGACCGGCGGATTCGTGGAGGCGGCGAGGATGGCCGCGCTGATCGGGAACCAGTGACGGCGAGCATTCCGATGCGGCCCTCCTTGCGTCGCGGTTTCGCGCGTTACTTGAGTCGCTGGCTTCACGAACGCGGGCGCCTTCGCTCCCTGAACCGTCGCAGGCCGCCAACTCGCTGAGCCGCGGGATCCGTCACGCCGTTCCCGGGCGCCGTTCCCCAGCCCTGGGTCCTCGCGCCGGGTCCTCGCGCCGGGTCCTCGCGCCGGGTCCTCGCGCCAGGTCCTCGCGCCAGGTCCTCGCGCCAGGTCCTCGCGCCGGGTCCTCGCGCCGGGTCCCTTAGGGATGGTTCTCTCGGCGCCGGTTCCATGGGGGCAGCCCCCGGATGACAGGTTCTTCGGTGCCCGGTGCGCGGTGGCTGATGCTCCGGGCGCCGGGTCCGGCACCGTCCCCCCTGGGCCCAGGGGGGACGGTGCCTCGGGCCGGCCCCGGGGGCGGGGCAAGGGGCCGTGGCCCGGCCGTGGGCGTCTCGCGGCTTGGGCAACGGTGCTGGGTGCCTCAGGGGCTGGGCCGGGGCGGTGCCGGGTGTCCGGGATCGGAAACCGGTACGCACATCGGTGTGAAGCATCGGTGAAGGCACGGAGCCCAAGCCTGGTCGGTGACGAGTTCTCAGCAGGGTGTGAGCGTCGCGTCGATGACCATCCAGCTGGTCTCGTCCCCGCCTGCGGGATGGCTTTCCGGGAGGCCGTAGACGTGCGTCCAGACACGCGTGGCATCGGCGGTCACCGCGCAAAGACTCCTGCTCGGGCCCCCACCTCGAAAGCTTGTACGGCACCTCCCACGACGTCGTCCCCGCCGGTCCACCGCTCGCACCCGGTCGCGGCCGCCGAACACGGTGAACCGCAGATCGGGGCTCACCGCGCCGGACTCGTCATCGAAGTCGGGCCAGGGACGCGGGAACACCGCTACCGGGCGAGGCGTCCCGTCGAACCCCTCGTGCAAGTCGTAGACGGTCAGCTCTTCAGACTCGCGAACTCTGCCGAACAGCTTCCCCGGCCACCGCTGGAGCAAGTCCTGATCGAAGCCCAGCCGCCCGATTCCGGGCGCTCGAACCCGACTCACCTCAACCGCCGCGAACATCGGCTTATCCTCCCGTTTCGCGTGGCGGGCTGACGGCTAAGATCTACCTGGCCTGCGAATTGCGGCGTGACCCCTGGCGGTCATCGTCGCCCCCGGGTGACGGGGCGACGGGCCCTAGTTCGTCTCGTTGTCGGAGGCCGTCAGCCTGCCATGGGTCGATTCCGGCCGTACCCGCAAGCGCGGCCATGGTTGTGAGGGGCCCGCGCGGCCGTGGATCCTCGGAGGGCGACCGGCACAACGGAGGAACTCGATGGGCGCCGACTACTACATCGCCGACAGCGAGAATGGTGATCAAGTCGACGACCCTTCCGAAGACTCCCTGTTCATGCGGCTGAGAGATCTCGACCACGACGGCAACTCCTTCGTCACCATCACCCCGGCAGACCTCGGCGCGCCCTGGTACGCCTCGGTGTCCGTGCTGGAGGAGGGGGGCTACGAGGTGGAGTACAGCGATCCACGCCACGGCGAGCATGCACTGAGCGTCAACACCGATCTCGGTGAGATCGCAAGAGACCTCACCATCTGGCTGGCCCGCCGCAACACGTCCTGACTCCTGGGTTGGGGGCTGTGGGCTTGCTGATTGTGTTGGTTTTCGTGTGCTCTGGGCTCGGCGTCGGGGGCCGGAGTTTTCTGGAATGGGAAACAATCATGCGTGATTGATTTTTTCTTGGACGGGTGGCAGGGTGCTGGCCATGAGTCGACCGTTGCGGATCGGTAACGCCTCGGGCTTCTACGGGGACCGCTTCTCCGCCGTGCGGGAGATGCTGGAGGGAGGGCCGCTCGACGTCCTCACCGGCGACTATCTCGCCGAGCTGACGATGCTCATCCTGGGGCGCGGGAAGATGAAGGACCCGGAAACCGGATACGCGACGACGTTCCTGCGGCAGATGGAGGAGTGCCTGGGGCTCGCCGCCGAGCGCGGGACGAAGATCGTTACCAATGCCGGCGGGCTGAATCCGCGGGGGCTGGCCGTGAAGCTGCGCGAGCTGGCCGACCGGCTCGGCGTGGCGGTCGAGGTCGCGCATGTCGAGGGCGACGACCTGCTCGCGCGCGTGGACGAGCTCGGCCTGGCGTCGGCCCGGCACGGGCGGCCGCTCACCGCGAACGCCTACCTGGGGGCGTGGGGGATCGCCGAGTGCCTGCGAGGCGGCGCGGACGTGGTGGTGACCGGGCGGGTGACGGACGCGTCGCTCGTCGTCGGGCCCGCGGCGGCGCACTTCGGGTGGGCGCGAGACGACTGGGACGCTCTCGCCGGCGCGACCGTCGCCGGGCACGTGCTCGAATGCGGAGCGCAGGCGACGGGCGGGAACTACGCGTTCTTTCAAGAAATCTACAACGTAAAGGCGCCGGGTTTTCCGCTGGCCGAGATCGGCACGGACGGCTCCAGCGTGATCACCAAGCACGACGGGACGGGCGGCGCCGTCACGGTCGAGACCGTCACCGCCCAGCTGCTGTACGAGATCGGCGGCCCGTACTACGCCGGACCGGACGTGACCACGCGGTTCGACACGATCGAGTTGCGGGGCGTCGGGCGCGACCGTGTCTCGATCAGCGGGGTGCGGGGAGCGCCGCCGCCTCCCTTGACCAAGGTGTGCCTCAACCACCTCGGGGGGCACCGCAACGAGATGACGTTCGTGCTCACCGGGCTGGACATCGAGGCCAAGGCCGATTTCGTGAAGGCGCAGATGGACGCGGCCTTCGGCGAGGACCGTCCGGCGCGGGTCGAGTGGACGCTGCTCGGGAACCCCGCGCCGGCCCCCGCCACCCAGGGCGAGGCGACCGTGCTGCTGCGCTGCGCCGTCCTCGACCCCGATCCCGCGAAGGTCGGGCGGGGGTTCAGCGGCGCGGCCGTGGAGATGGCGCTGGCCGGGTATCCCGGGTTCACGATGACGTCCCCGCCGGGGAAGGGGAGCCCGTACGGGGTGTACTCGCCCGCGTTCGTCCCCAACGAGGAGATCGAGCACGTGGCGGTCCTGCCGGACGGCACCCGCGTTCCCATCGAAGGGCCTTCCGCCACCCGGGCGTTGCCCACCGATGAGGCGGTGCGACGGGACGAGGGCGCCGTCGGCGGCGCGACCGTGCGGGCGCCGCTGGGGCGGGTCGCCGGGGCCCGCAGCGGCGACAAGGGCGGCGACGCCAACATCGGGGTGTGGGCCCGCACGGACCTCCAGTGGCGGTGGCTGGAGCCCTTCCTCACCGTCGAACGGCTTCACGAGCTCATGCCCGAGACGCGGGCGCACACCGTCACGCGTCACGTCCTGCCGAACCTCCGCGCGGTCAACTTCGTCGTCGAAGGGCTGCTGCAGGAGGGCGTGTCCGCCTCGACCCGGTTCGACCCCCAGGGCAAGGCCCTCGGGGAGTGGCTGCGGTCCTGCCTCGTCGACGTCCCGGAGGCCGTCCTGTGAGATTGAAGAGTTCGCTCGACACGCGGGGACCCGAATACCGGGAGCGGCGGGCGGCGATGCTGGAGAAGCTGGCCGAACTGGACGCCGAGCACGCGAAGGCGCTCGCGGGCGGGGGAGAGAAGTACGTCGAGCGGCACCGCCGGCGGGGGAAGCTGCTCGCGCGGGATCGGATCGAGCTGCTGCTCGACCGCGACTCGCCGTTCCTGGAACTGAGCCCGCTCGCCGCGTGGGGGAGCGATTTCCCGGTCGGTGCCAGCGTGGTGACCGGCATCGGCGTGGTCGAGGGCGTCGAGTGCATGATCGTCGCGAACGATCCCACGGTGCGGGGCGGCGCCAGCAACCCGTGGACGGTGAAGAAGAGCTTCCGGGCGTCCGACATCGCGCTGGAGAACCGGCTGCCGGTGATCAACCTGGTGGAGTCGGGCGGCGCGGACCTGCCGTCGCAGAAGGAGATCTTCATCCCCGGCGGCCGGATGTTCCGGGACCTCACCCGGCTGTCCGCGGCCGGGATCCCGACGATCGCGCTGGTGTTCGGCAACTCCACCGCGGGCGGGGCGTACATACCGGGGATGTGCGACCACGTCGTCATGGTGAAGGAGCGCGCGAAGGTGTTCCTCGGCGGACCGCCGCTGGTGAAGATGGCGACCGGTGAGGAGGCCGACGACGAGGAACTCGGCGGCGCGGAGATGCACGCGCGGACGTCCGGGCTCGCCGACTACATGGCCGTGGACGAGCCGGACGCGCTCCGGCTGGGCCGGCAGATCGTCAAGGGGCTCAACCACCGCAGGCAGGGCCCCGCCCCGGGCGCCGTCGAGGAGCCGCTGTACGACGCGGACGAACTGGCGGGCATCGTCCCGGAGGATCTGAAGACCCCGTTCGACCCCCGCGAGGTCATCGCCCGCATCGCGGACGGCTCGCGGTTCGACGAGTTCAAGCCGCTGTACGGGACGAGCCTGGTCACCGGATGGACGCGGGTGCACGGGTACCCGGTCGGGGTGCTCGCCAACGCGCAGGGCGTGCTGTTCGGCGCCGAGGCGCAGAAGGCCGCCCAGTTCATCCAGCTCGCGAACCGGGCCGACACGCCGCTGATCTTCCTGCACAACACGACCGGGTACATGGTCGGCAGGGAGTACGAGCAGGCCGGGATCATCAAGCACGGCGCGCTGATGATCAACGCGGTGTCGAACAGCAAGGTGCCGCACATCTCGATCGTGATGGGCGCGTCCTACGGCGCCGGGAACTACGGCATGTGCGGCCGGGCGTACGATCCGCGGTTCCTGTTCACGTGGCCGAGCGCGAAGTCGGCGGTGATGGGTCCGCAGCAGCTCGCGGGGGTGCTGTCGATCGTGGCGCGGCAGGCCGCGGAGGCGCGGGGCCAGGTCTACGACGAGGACCAGGACCGCGCCATGCGGGAGATGGTGGAGACGCAGATCGAGGCGGAGTCGCTGCCGTTCTTCCTGTCCGGCCGGTTGTACGACGACGGGGTGATCGACCCGCGCGACACCCGGACCGTCCTCGGCCTGTGCCTGTCCGCCGTCCACAACGCCCCCGTGCGCGGAGCCGACGGCTTCGGCGTCTTCCGGATGTGAGCGTGATGATCAAAAGATTGCTGGTCGCCAACCGGGGCGAGATCGCGCGCCGCGTCATGCGCGCCTGCCGGGACCTGGGCGTCGGTACGGTGGCGGTGTTCTCGGACGCCGACGCGGACGCGCCCCACGTGCGGGAGGCCGACGTCGCCGGACGGCTGCCCGGCGCGGCGCCCGCCGACACGTACCTGTCCGCCGAGCGCGTCCTCGAGGCGGCCCGTGCCGCCGGGGCGGACGCCGTCCACCCCGGGTACGGGTTCCTGTCGGAGAACGCGGAGTTCGCGCGGGCCGTCGCGGCCGCGGGCCTGACCTGGGTGGGGCCGCCGCCGGCGGCGATCGAGGCGATGGGCTCGAAGATCGAGGCGAAGAAGCTGATGGCGGCGGCGGGCGTCCCCGTGCTGCCCGAGCTCGACCCCGACCGGGTGACCGAGGACGATCTGCCGCTGATGGTGAAGGCGTCCGCGGGCGGCGGCGGACGCGGGATGCGGGTGGTCCGCGCGCGGGCGGAGCTGGACGGCGCGGTCGCCGCGGCGCGCCGCGAGGCCGAGTCGGCGTTCGGTGATCCGGCGGTGTTCTGCGAGCCGCTGCTGGAGCACGCCCGCCACATCGAGGTGCAGATCCTCGCGGACGCGCACGGCACGGTGTGGGCGCTCGGGGAGCGCGAATGCTCCGTGCAGCGCCGCCACCAGAAGATCGTCGAGGAGGCGCCTTCCTCGGCGGTCCGCCCCGGGCTGCGGGACGAACTGTGCCGTGCGGCGGTCGACGCGGCGCGGGCCATCGGCTACGTCGGGGCGGGGACGGTGGAGTTCATGCTCGCACCGGACGGCGGGTTCCACTTCCTGGAGGTCAACACCCGGTTGCAGGTCGAGCATCCGGTGACCGAGTGCGTGTACGGGGTGGATCTGGTCCGGTGGCAGCTCGCCGTCGCGGAGGGCGCCCGGCTGCCGGAGGCACCGCCGGAGCCGCGCGGCCACGCGATCGAGGTGCGGCTGTACGCGGAGGACCCGGCGCTGGACTGGCGGCCGGCCGGCGGCGTGCTGCGCACGTTCGAGGTGCCGGGCGTCGACGCCGAGTTCGCGGTGCCCGCGTCGTACGGGCTGCGGCTGGACGCGGGCGTGGAGAGCGGGTCGGCGGTCGGCGTCCACTACGACCCGATGCTGGCGAAGCTGATCGCGTGGGGGCCGTCGCGGGACGCGGCGGCGCGGCGCCTGGCGGCGGCGCTCCGCGGCGCCCGGATCCACGGCCTGACGACCAACCGCGACCTGCTCGTCCGGATCCTGGAGGACGGGGCGTTCCTGGCGGGCGACACCGACACGGGCTACCTGGAGCGGGTCGGCTTGGACGTGCTGGCCGCGCCGCTCGCGGACGCGGCGGCCGTCCGGGTGTCGGCGCTGGCCGCCGCGCTCGCGGGCGCGGCGGCCGAGCGGGCGTCGGCGCGGGTGCAGGGCGGACTGCCGTCCGGGTGGCGCAATGTGCGGTCGCGGCCGCAGCGCAGGTCGTTCGAGGGGCCCGGCGGGACGATCGACGTCGACTACCACCTGGGCCGGGACGGTCTGGTCTGCGAGGCGTTCCCGGGGACGTCCGTGGTGTCGGCGGCCCCGCACGAGGTCGTCCTCGAGCGCGGCGGGCTCCGTGAGACGTTCGCGGTGGCGGCCGCGGACGGCGAGGTGTTCGTCGACTCGCGGTTCGGCCCGGTCGCGTTCCGGGCGGTGCCGCGGTTCGCCGACCCGAGCGACCAGATCGCCCCCGGGTCGCTGCTCGCGCCGATGCCGGGAACGGTGGTGCGGGTCGAGACCGAGCGGGGCGCGCGCGTCGCCGAGGGGCAGGCCCTGGTCGTCCTGGAGGCGATGAAGATGGAGCACCGCATCGCCGCGCCCGCCGCCGGGACGGTGGCGGAGCTGAACGTCGGAGCCGGGCAGCAGGTCGAGGCCGGTGCCGTCCTCGCCGTGATCGAAGGGACCAGCGAGTGAGCTTCACCGAGACCGAGGAGCGGCGGGCGCTGCGCGCCGCCGTCGCGGAGCTGGGCGCGAAGTACGGTTCGTCGTACTACGTGGAGAAGGCGCGGGCGGGGGAGAAGACCGACGAGCTGTGGGCGGAGGCCGGGCGGCTCGGCTACCTCGGCGTCAACGTGCCCGAGGAGTACGGCGGCGGGGGCGGCGGCATCGGCGACCTCGCCGCGGTGTGCGAGGAGCTGGCCGCGGCCGGCTGCCCGCTGCTGCTCATGGTCGTGTCCCCGGCGATCTGCGCGACGATCATCGCGCGGTCCGGCACGGAGGAGCAGCGCAAGCGGTGGCTGCCGCGGTTCGCGGACGGGTCGGTGAAGATGGCGTTCGCGATCACCGAGCCGGACGCGGGCTCCAACGCGCACCGCATCACCACCACCGCGCGCCGCGACGGGGACGGCTGGGTGCTGAACGGGCAGAAGACGTTCATCTCGGGCGTCGACGAGTCGGACGCCGTGCTGTTCGTCTGCCGCACCGAGGACCAGAAGGGCAACCTGCGGCCGTCGCTGTTCATCGTGCCGGCGGACGCGCCGGGGTTCTCGTGCACGCCGATCGACATGGAGATCGTGTCGCCGGAGAAGCAGTTCGTCTGCCACCTCGACGACGTGCGGCTGCCGTACGACGCGCTCGTCGGCGACGAGGACGGCGGCCTGCTGCAGCTGTTCGCGGGCCTCAACCCCGAGCGGATCATGGCGTCGGCGATGGGCGCCGGGATCGGGCGGCTCGCGCTGGGCAAGGCGACCGCCTACGCGAAGGACCGGCAGGTGTTCCGGTCGCCGATCGGCGCGCACCAGGGCGTGGCGCATCCGCTGGCCGCCGCCAAGATCGAGCTGGAGCTGGCGCGGCTGATGGGGCAGAAGGCCGCCGCGCTGTACGACGCGGGCGACGACACGGGGGCGGGGGAGGCCGCGAACATGGCGAAGTACGCGACCGCCGAGGCCGCGATCCACTGCGTCGACCAGGCGATCCAGACGCACGGCGGCAACGGCCTGACGAGCGAGTACGGCGTGGGGATGCTCGCGGGCGTCGTGCGGCTGATGCGCATCGCGCCGGTCAGTCGGGAGATGATCCTGAACTTCGTCGCGCAGCACTCGCTGGGGCTGCCGAAGTCCTACTGAGACCGCCCTTCCGGTCTTCATGATCGCCTGTGTCGCGGCCCGACACCTTTGCTCACCCATTGTCATCTATAGGTGACAGTGAGCAACCATTCGGGTGAGGATTGCGGAGCAAGCGCCAGACAACCGGCGAAAGGGAAGATCATGAAGCGTATTGTCTCGGTCCTGCTGCTGGCCGCCGCGACCACGATGACGGGCTTCGGCCTGTCCTCCGCGGCGTCGGCCGCGCCGATGGGCGGTGACCACTGCGGCTGCCACGGCAGCCACAACGAGAACACCAACATCAACATCAACCTCTGATCCGGGCGCCGGCCGCCGCACGCGGGACCGGCGCGACGCGAACGTCCGGCGGGCGCAGATCTCCGCCGGACGTTCGTCGTCCCCGGCCCACCGTCCGGTCAGGCCCCGGCCGGACCGCCCCACGCGCGGACCAGCGCGTCCACCTGGGCGGCGGGCGGCACCGGCGCGGTCAGGCGGTTGTCGACGGCGTCGTGCGGGACGGGCGGCGGCTCGTCCGGCCGCATCCGCGCGACGAACCCGGCGAACGCGGCGAGCTTGCCCGTGTCGCGCGGCGAGCCCCGCCGCTCCAGGCGGTGCCGCAGCGTCGCCGCGTCCGTCCGGACCCACACCAGCCGCACCGGGTCGCCGCCGAGCGCCCGGACCCACTCCGCCCAGCGCTCCGGCGCCCGGATCTGGCCGGTGAACGGGCCGCTCAGCAGCACCGGGCAGCCGTGCGCGCGGACCTCCCGGGCGGTCGCGGTCATCCCCGCGTACTCGTGCGGCTTGACGTGCGCGTCGTACCAGGGGCCCTCCCGCTCGCCCGGGTCGCGGCCGCCCGCCGCGAGGGTCGCCGCGACGAACTCCCCGTACATCGTGTCCTTGTCGAGCAGCGCCGGGACGGGACGCAGCCGCGCCAGCAGCAGGTCGGCCACCGTCGACTTCCCCGCGCCCGGCGGGCCCGCCACCACCCACACCGTCCCGGGGACGGCCGGCGCGGCGCCCCGCGGATCCCGCCCGGCCGTCACACCGACAGCCGCATGCGGCGGGTCGCGAGCCGCTCGATGCGCTCCTCGTCGATCTCGTGCCCGAGGCCCGGCTGGGTGAGCGGCACCCCGACGACGCCGCCGGACGAGCGCACCGGCGGCGTCACGTACACGGGGCCGTGCGCCGGGTCCGACACGTCGCTCGGCAGCGTGCAGCCGGGCAGCGCGGCCAGCGCCACGGCGGCGGCCTGCCCGATCCCGAACGCGCCGACGCCGCTGCACCACACGTCCCAGCCCGCCGCGTACGCGCGGTCGTGGGCGCTGCGGGCGGCGGTGAGCCCGCCGAACCGGTCCGGGCGCAGGTGCAGCGCCCGCCCCGCCTCCAGCAGCAGCGCCGCCTCCAGGGTGTCGAGGTCGCCGACGTCGGGCGCGACGGCCGCGCCGATCCGCTGCTGCAGCTTCGCGTGCGCCGCCAGGTCGTCGGACGGGAACGGGCGCTCGACCGCCGCGAGCCCGTAGGCGTCCAGCCCCGCCAGCACCTCCAGGTGCTCGGGCGTGTCGCGGTAGGCGTGGCCGGCGTCGGCGACGAGCGCCAGCGCGGGGTACGCCTGCCGGATCAGCCGGATCGGCTCGATGTCCCACCCGGGGCGGACGTCCACGGTGACGCGGGTGTGGCCGGCGCCGACCGCCTGGTTGACGCGGGTGGGCAGCGTCTCCAGCACCTGCGCGGGCGCGATCCGCGCGCCGGTGACGATGGACGTGCGGGTGCCGCCCAGCGCGTGCGCGAGCGGCAGCCCGCGGAGCCGGCACCACAGGTCCCAGCAGGCGGTGTCGATGGCGGCGGCCGCTTCGTGCGCGCCGAGGTCGGCGGCGGCGGACACGTCCTCGGGACGGTCCCATTCCAGCCCGATCAGCGCGGGCCCCATCCGGTTCTCGATGTCGGCCCACGGGTCGGGGGCCGTTCCGTCCCGGCCGGGCCTCTTCCGTCCGGTTCCGCGGCCGCGCGCGTCGGGGACGGCGACCTCGCCCCAGCCGGCCGCGCCGTCGCCGTCGGCGAGCCGGACGAGGATGCTCTCGGCCCGCCGGCCGCGCGGCATCGCCACCCGGAAGGCGTCGCAACCCTGGATCCGAGGCACCTGGCACCCGCCCCTCTCGTGCTCCGAAGACGTCTCCCCTCCATGATCCCCCCTCGGGGGACCAGGGAGAACACGCCCGAGCGGCTCAGGGGCAGCTCGCCTCCAGCGACACCGGGTCGGTCTCCGGGGCCTCGGACGTCCGCGTCGCCCCGGGGCCCGGCGTGCTCTGCGCCTGCACCGGCGGCTCGACGGTCACCGGACCGGACGGCGTCTTCGGCGAGGAGCCCGAGGAGGACGGCGACGGGCTCCCCGACGCGGGCCGGTCGGCGGCGCCGACGGCCTCGGCGGCGAGCTTGCGGATCTTCTCGAAGTCGGGGTTGCCGGTGTGGATCAGCGGCGGGACGAACTGGAGGCTGTCGATGCTCGCGTCCTCCTTGATCTCGCCGGACAGCTGGATCAGCGCGGGCAGCAGCTCCTGCGGAAGGTCGGTGGAGAGCGTCTGCTTGGCGGCCGAGGCCAGCGCGTCGAACTTGGTGAGGACGGTCCGGGGGTCGGCCTGCTCGGCGATCGCGGCCATCAGGCACTTCTGCCGGCCCATCCGGACGTAGTCGCTGCTGTTGGTGCGCGACCGCCCGTACCAGAGGGCCTCCTTGCCGGTCAGCGTCCGGTTGCCCGGCTGGAGGACGTCGCCCCGCTGCCCGTAGGGGATCGGCTGCAGGATGTTGATCTTCACGCCGCCCATGGCGTCGATGATGTCGGCGAAACCGAACATGTCGACCAGGATGTAGTAGTCGACGGGCAGGCCGAGGATCCCCGCGATGGTCGCCTTCAGCAGCGTCGGGCCGCGCTCGCCTTTGGGGACGCCCGGAACCACGTCGGGGTGCTCCTCGGCGTACTGGTAGACCTCGTTGAGCAGACCGGGCGTCATCGGGCCCTCGCCGGTGAACCCGTACGGGAACCGGTCGCGGGCGGGCCCCGGCGGCATCGGGAAGCTCTCCAGGTTGCGCGGGAGGCTCAGCAGGACGGTGTCGCCGGTCTCGGTGTCGACGCTGGCGAGCGTCATGCTGTCGGTGCGGACGCCGGGGCGGTTCTCGGCGGCGTCGCCGCCGAGCAGCAGGATGTTGACGCGCTCCTCTCCGTTCCACGGGTCGTCGGTGTCGATCTTCTGGCCGTTGTGGCCGCCGGCCTGGAAGATGCTGGTCAGCGCGTCGCGGTAGACGTACGTGCCGCGCACCGCCCACGCGGTGGGGACCGCGACCCCGAAGCACATCAGCGCGACGGCGGCGGCGCCGAGCGACCGCGCGCTCAGCCGCATCCCGTCCGGGCGGACCAGCTGGTAGGAGCGGACCACGACCGCGACCCACAGGACGCCGAGCAGGACGAGGCCGCCGGTGATCTGCTGGAGGACGTCCGGGCGGACGATCAGGTCGAGCAGGTCGCCGCGGTAGACCGTGGCCGCGGCGGCGAGCGCGGCGGCGAGGACGGTGTACACCGCGAGCAGCAGGCCGCCGACGCGGCGGCGGCCGGTGACGATGTGGGCGACGCCCCAGACCAGGGCGGACGCGAGCGTGAGCGCGAGCGCGCGGGGCAGACCGCCCGCCCCGCCGGGGGATCCGTCGCGGTCCCGCCGGGCGCGACGACTCGCCCATCCACCCATGTGACTCCGATCCCCGCCCACGGTGATTTAATCCTCCGGCCTCACATTATGGACGCACGAAACGCGTCAAGGGTTTCTCGAGCGCACATTCGTGATCTTGTTGAGGGCGGATCGAGACCCGGTATTCGCATGCGCGTCACCCGGCCGACGCCTCCCGTACAGCGGGCCGCGGCGCCGGTCCGCCGGGGCGGTCCGCTTGGGGCCGGAGGCGGGACGGACGGTCAGCCGCAGCCGTCGGCGAGGACCGGCAGCGGGCGCGCCCCGCGGTCCGGCCCCGTCCCGTCCCGGAGCGCCCGCGCCGCCATCCGGCGGATCGCCGCGTAGTCGGGACGCCCCGGGGAGACCACCGGCGGGACGAACTGGAGGCTGCGGACGTCGGCGTCGCGGATCTTCGCCGACAGGTCGACCAGGGCGGGCAGCAGCCGCTGCGGGAGGTCGGTGCCGACCGACTCCTTGAACACCTCGGTGAGCCGCTGGAAGCTGCGCAGCACGGTCAGCGGGCCCGCCTGGCGCGCCAGCGCCCACAGCAGGCACTTCTGCCGCCCCATCCGGACGTAGTCGCTGCTGCCGGTGCGGGACCGCCCGTACCAGAGCGCCTCCCGCCCGGTCAGCGTGCGGCAGCCGGGCCGCAGCACGCCCGCCGGGACCTGCGAGCGGGGCACCGGGACCGGCTCGGCCACGCACACCCGGACGCCGCCCACCGCGTCGACGATCTGCCGGAAGCTGCGCATGTCGACCATCACGTAGTAGGGGACCGGCAGGCCCAGGATGTGGGACACCGTCCGCTTCAGCAGCTCCGCGCCGGGGTCGCGGACGGCGCGGCCGCCGCCCGCGAGCAGGTCCGGGCGGTCGGTGCCCAGGCCGTAGACGGCGTTCAGCAGGCCGTCCGCGGGATAGGGGACGCGCCGCCCGTCCGACCACACCGGCACGTGCTGCAGGTTGCGCGGCAGGCTCAGCAGGACGGTGTCGCCGGTGCCGGTGTCGACGCTGGCGAGCGTCATGCTGTCGGTGCGCACGCCCGGGCGGCCCGTGTCGGCGTCGCCGCCGAGCAGCAGGACGTTCAGGCGGGGCACGCCGGCCCACGGGTCCCGGTCGGGGCTCGCGCCGCCCGGCGCGGGCGCGGGCGCGCGGGTGCCGCCGGCCTGCGCGGCGGGCGGCGCGGGGCCGTCGGCGAAGACGCTGTCGACGAGGTCGCGCTGGAGGTGCCCGTAGTGCGCCACGGTCAGCGGCGGGACGATCACCAGCAGGCACAGCACCGAGACGGTCGTGCCGCCCGCGAGCCGCCACGGCGGCGAGAGGCCCGCGGGCGCCAGCACGAGGTAGGAGTGGACGATCAGCAGCGCCCACAGCGCCGCCAGCACCACCGAGCACGCCATGGCGGCCGTGAGCCAGCCGGGGCGCACCGACAGCTGCAGGAACAGGGGGCGCAGGTGCGCGAACGCCAGCGCCGCGGCCGTCAGCAGCACCGCCTGCGCGGCGAGCAGCGCCCCGCCGAGCCGGATCCGCCCCGCCCGCAGATGCGCGAGGCCGGGCAGGGCCGGGGACACCGCCGCCATCAGCAGCGCCTCCGCGACCGCGTACGAGGCGTTCCGCCCGCCGGGACGGCCGGGGCGGCCGCGCCGGGCCGCGCGGTGCTGCCCGCCGCGCGCGCGGGACCGGCCGCGTCCGTCCGCCGGTCGCTGCTCGGGCTCCTCGTCGCGCATGCTCCGCCCCCTCCGGGCGCGGTCCCCCTGCCGCGTCCTCAGGCGAGCGTGCAACCGGGAACGCCGCGCGCGCGGAGAGCGCGCGCGGCGTGTCGCGGAAAAGCGCGGGCCGCTGACCGGCCCGAACGCATCCGTTTACCAGCTGGTGGACAGCGGCATGCCCTCCGCGTAGCCGGACGAGCTCTGGATCCCGACGGTCGCGCGCTCGTGGAACTCCTCGAGCGTGCGGGCGCCCGCGTAGGTGCACGAGCTGCGCAGCCCGGCGACGACCGAGTCGATGAGGTCCTCCACGCCGGGGCGCTGCGGGTCCAGGAACATGCGGGAGGTGGAGATGCCCTCCTCGAACAGCGCCTTGCGGGCGCGGTCGAACGGGGAGTCCTCGGCGGTGCGCAGCCGCACGGCGCGCGCCGACGCCATCCCGAAGCTCTCCTTGTAGAGCCGTCCGTCGGCGGCGCACTGCAGGTCGCCCGGCGACTCGTAGGTCCCGGCGAACCAGGAGCCGATCATCACGTTGGCGGCCCCGGCGGCGAGCGCCAGCGCGACGTCGCGGGGATGCCGGACGCCGCCGTCGGCCCACACGTGCCGGCCCAGCCGGCGGGCCTCGGCGGCGCAGTCCAGGACGGCGGAGAACTGCGGGCGGCCCACGCCGGTCATCATCCGGGTGGTGCACATCGCGCCCGGCCCCACGCCGACCTTGACGATGTCGGCGCCCGCCTCGATCAGGTCGCGGGTGCCCTCGGCCGTCACCACGTTGCCCGCGACCACCGGCACCGCCGGGTCCAGGGCGCGGACGGCCGCGAGCGCGGCGATCATCTTGTCCTGGTGGCCGTGCGCGGTGTCGACCACGAGCAGGTCGGCACCCGCCTCCAGCAGCGCCTTCGCCTTCCCCGCGACGTCGCCGTTCACGCCCACGGCGGCGGCGATGCGCAGCCGCCCCCGGGCGTCGACGGCGGGGTCGTACAGGGTGGCGCGCAGCGCCCCGGTGCGGGTGAGGACGCCGGTGAGGCGGCCCTCGCCGTCGACGACGGGCGCGAGCCGGTGGCCCCGCTCGTGCAGCCGGTTGAACGCCTCGCGCGGGTCCACCCCGGCGGGCAGCGTCACCAGGTCGCGCGACATGATGTCGCGCAGCTGGGAGAACCGGTCGACGCCGTGGCAGTCGGCCTCGGTGACCACGCCGACGGGACGGTCGTCGGCGACGACGATCACGGCGTTGTGCGCCCGCTTGGGCAGCAGCGCGAGCGCGTCCCCGGCGGTGCTCGACGGGTCCAGCGTGATCGGGGTGTCCACGACCAGGTCGCGTCCCTTGACCCAGCCGACGACCTCGGCGACGACCTCCACCGGGATGTCCTGCGGGAGCACCGCGACGCCGCCGCGGCGGGCGACGGTCTCGGCCATCCGGCGTCCGGACACCGCGGTCATGTTCGCGACGACGAGCGGGATCGTGGTCCCGCTGCCGTCCACGGTCGACAGGTCGACCTCCAGGCGCGAGCCGACCGACGAGCGGCCGGGCACCATGAAGACGTCGTTGTAGGTGAGGTCGTGAGCGGAGTGCTCAACGTTCAGCAGGCGCACGGCTGTCTAACACACCAATCGATGATGAAAGTGGCTCGGCCACCGTACATTGTGTGCCATACCCCCCGATGCTGCGCACACGCACCCGTCCCTTAGGGGGCGGCATGCCCGCACCCAGGGGTGATGACCCTGTGTCCCCGTGGCGCGTCCGGCCCTTCCGCGCCGGTTTCCCTGCCGGCTTGCAGGCATAACAGAACTGAACGCCCGCACATGAGGGAAAGTCGTGCAACGTGAGGCTTAGCTCTCTGTAAAGTTACCTCTTGACGTAATCGCGCCCCCGATGCACTTTTCTTACATGTGCCTCGCGCGGACGGCCGTCCTGCCGTAGGGGCGTCACATCAGAACACCGGGAGAGGCGCATGCAAGCCACGCACTTGAACCCGGTCCGCGTCATCGCCCGCGGCGCCCCCGCCGCACCCCGCGCCCCCGCGCACCCCTTGCGCCGCGGGGGCTCCCGGCCCGCGCGCGGCGACCCCGGGCCGGCCCCGCCGGGCGCTTCCCGCGAAGCCCTGTGGAGTGCCGGCGTGCGTCCCGCCCGGCCGCCGCCGGGACCGCCGGACGGCTCATGCCTCCGGCGGCGTTCGCACGTTCGAAGGGGGGCGCGCGACGCCGAAAACGGCACCGCGCGCGACCGTTCACAGACGCTTCGACGGCCGCCGGGTGGGACGAACACGAGCAAGATCAATATTTGACGTCATCCCGTCCCGAAATGGAATGATCTTGCAGTTGCTGGCAAAACGATTCATCGCATGTCGAGGAGGACAGCCGTGCTGGATGCGGTCGACGCCGTGCTCGTCCGCGAGCTCCAGCGGGATGGCAGGGCCACGTTCCAGGCGCTCGCCGATCGCGTCGGGCTATCCCGCACGGCCGTGCGGGCACGCGTGCAGAACCTTCTCGAAACGGAGGTCGTCCGGGTCGTCGGCATCGTGCACGCCGCCGTCGTCGGCGCCGAGGCGACCGGGCACGTCTCGGTCACCGTGGACGGCTCCGCGCGGGAGGTCGCGACGGCCGTCGCCGAACGGCCGGCCGTCGGCTTCGCCGCGCTGACCGCGGGACCGCACGACCTGGTCGTCCAGGTGCGCACCAGGGACGACACCGCCCTCGCCGCCGAGGTGGACCAGTTGCGGTCCGTCCCCGGCGTGCGGACCGCGGAGGTGTTCCGCTCCGTCGCCACGGTGCGGGACGCCCACACGGTGGTGCGGGAGCTCGGGGACGTCACCCTCGACGACATCGACTGGCGGCTCCTGCGGGAGCTCCAGCGCGACGGTCGCGCCCCCTACACCCGGCTCGCGCACATCATCGGGCTGTCGCAGGCGGCCACCCGGGCCCGGGTGGTGCGGCTCATGCGCACCGGGGTGATCCAGGTGACCGGCCTCGCCGACCCGCGGGCGCTCGGCGCGGCCGAGCTCGGCGGGTTCGGCCTGCTGGTCGGCGGCGGCCTGCGCAAGGCCGCGGAGGCGGTCGCCGCGCTGGACGGCGTCCGCTACGTGGCGACCGGGTTCGGCCGCTACGACATCGTGGGACAGGCCGAGGCGGCCTCGCGCGCCGAACTGGTCACCGTGCTCGACGCGGTCCGCTCGGTGCCCGGCGTGACGGTCCGGGAGTCCTGGCACCACCTCGACGTGGTGAAGGAGTCCTACGCCGCCGACCTCCCCGACGGCCCCGCCGGCGGCGCGTCCTGAGGACGCTCCGCGCGCGGTGCCGGGGAGGCGCCTCGGCCACGGCGAGCTCGTGGCCGGGGCATCCGTCCAACGGTCCCCGCGCCCGGTCCCCGCGCCGGGCACCGGCGCTCAGCGGTTCCGGCCGCCCGGCGCCTCGCGCACCGGCTCCCTGACGGACTCCCTCAGGCACTCCTTGGCGAACGCCAGGAAGTCGCGGCCCGCGGGCGGCGTCCGGCGGTGCGGGTGCACCAGCCCGGCCCGCGGGGTCAGCGGGTGGACGGCCAGGTCGGCCGGGGCGGGCGGCTCGGCGAGCCCGAGGTCGGCGCGGCCCGCGCGCAGCGCCGCAGCGACCGCGACGCGGTCCGCGCACCGCACCACCCGGATCCGGACGGCCGGCTGCGCGCGGGCGAAGAGCGGGACGAGCCGTCCGATCAGCTCCGGCTCCAGCGCGGCGGTCGTGGCGATGCGCAGATCGGCGCCCTGCCCGTGGCCCCGCGCCGCCGACAGGGCCTCGATGGCGTCCACGGCCTCCAGCGCCGCCCGCGCCCGCCGCACCACCTGCTCACCGACCGGGGTGAGGACGACGCCGCGCCCCGAGCGCGCGAACAGTTCGATGCCGAGCTCGCGCTCCAGCTCCCGGACGGCCCGCGACAGGGCGGGCTGGGCGACGTAGAGCGCCTGGGCCGCCGACGTCATCGTGCCGTGGTCGGCGGTCGCCACGACGTAGCGCAGCTGCCGCAGATTCATGTCCCGACGGTATGCCAACCGGCCGCCGGGGTCCGGACAACGGCGGAACCTGGCCCGAAACGGCCTCACCCGGGCTCGCCCGCGCGCCCCCCGCCGTGCCCCTGCCCGTGCCCGGCGCCGTGTCCGGCGCCCGTGTCGGGGACGGTCTCGGGCTCCGGCTGCAGCTGCGGAGCGCCGACCGAGCAGTGGCTGCGGGCCTGGGGCTCGCAGTGCGCCCCCTCCGCGACGACCAGCGCGCCGTCGGAGACGGTCAGCAGCGTCAGCACCGCCCCCGCCGCCAGCAGCGCGGCGCACACCGCCATCGACAGGCCGAACCCGTCGGCGAACGCCTCCGGATCGCGCAGCGCGCCGCCCGTCAGGCCGGTCAGCGGTGGGATCGCCGCGACCGCGAGCAGCCCCGCGGCCCGCGCCACCGCGTTGTTGACGCCGCTGGCCACCCCGGCGTGCCGGGACCGCGCCGTCGCCAGCACCGTCGCGGTCAGCGGCGCGACCACCGCCGACAGCCCCAGCCCGAACACGGTCACCGCGGGCAGCACGTCCCGGACGTAGGACGCGCCCGCGCCGATCCGCCCGACCAGCAGCATCCCCGCGGCCGCCACCAGCAGCCCGCCCGCCATCGGCCACCGCGGCCCGATCTTCTGCGCGACCGCGCCCGCCCGCGCCGACAGCAGCAGCATCAGCGCCGTCACCGGCAGCAGCGCCGCGCCCGCCGCGACCGGCGAGAACCCGCCCACGACCTGCAGATGCAGCACGAGCAGGAAGAACAGCACGCCCATCCCGCCGTAGACCAGGAACGTCACGGCGTTCACCGCCGAGAACTGCCGGGCGGCGAACACCTCCAGCGGCAGCATCGGCCGGGGGACGTCCGCCCCGGCCCGGCCGGACAGCCGCCGCCCGCCGCCGCGCCGCCGCTCCACGGCGAGGAACCCCGCCGCGGCCGCCGCGCCGAGGATCCCGGCGACCGCCACCACGAGCGGACGCGCCCGCCCGCTCGGCGCCTCCGTCAGCGCGTACGTCGTGCCCGCGAGGGCGAGGGCCGCGAGCACCGCGCCGAGCACGTCGAACCGCCCGCCCGCGTCCGGGTCGGCGCTCTCGGGCACGTGCCGCGCCGCCACCAGCACCACCAGGGCGGCGAGCGGCACGTTGAGCAGGAACACCCACCGCCAGCCCGCGGCCTCCACCAGCCACCCGCCCGCGAACGGCCCCACGGCCCCGGCGATGCCGCCGAGCCCCGACCAGGCGCCGACCGCGCGGGGCCGGTCGTCCGGGGCGAACGACGCCTGGATGATCGCCAGCGAGCCCGGGGTGAGGAGCGCCCCGCCCACGCCCTGCAGCGCCCGGGACACCACCAGCATCCCGACGTCCTGCGCGACGGCGCACAGCACCGACGCGGCCGCGAACCACACCACCCCGAGCAGGAAGATCCGCCGCCGCCCGTACCGGTCGCCGAGCGACCCGCCGAGCAGGATGAACCCGGCCAGCGTCAGCGTGTAGGCGTTCACGGTCCACTGCAGGCCCGTGATGTCCGCGTCGAGGTCGTCGGCGATGGCGGGCAGCGCGACGTTGACGACCGTGGCGTCGAGCAGCGCCAGACCCGACCCGAGGACGGTCGCGAGGAGGATCCAGCGGCCCGGTCCGGTGCCCAGCCGGGCGTTCCCCGGATCCGCGGCGACGTCAGCCATGGTCGCATCGTGTCACGCCGCCGGGCCGTCAGCGCGGGGGAGGGGTCACCAGTGGTCGGGGCTGAACGGCTCGTCCTCGGGGCGCGCGGACTCCGAGAGCAGCCGCAGGTCCGACTCCACCATCATCCGGACCAGGCCCTCGAACGTGACCTCCGGCTCCCAGCCGAGCTGCTCGCGCGCCTTCTTCGGATCGGCGCACAGCAGGTCCACCTCGGCGGGCCGGGTGTACTTGGCGTCCAGGACGACGTGGTCCTCCCAGTTCAGGCCCGCCGTGCGGAACGCGAACTCGACCAGTTCCCGCACCGACTGGGTCTGCCCCGTGCCGATGACGAAGTCCTCCGGGGAGTCCTGGGCGAGCATCAGCCGCATCGCGCGGGCGTAGTCGCCCGCGTAGCCCCAGTCGCGGCGCGCGTCCATGTTCCCCAGGCGCAGCTCGGAGGCGAGGCCCAGCTTGATGCGGGCGACGCCCAGCGACACTTTCCGGGTGACGAACTCGGCGCCCCGGCGCGGCGACTCGTGGTTGAACAGGATCCCGCTGACCGCGAACATGCCGTACGACTCGCGATAGTTCTGGGTGATGTAGTGCCCGTAGCTCTTGGCGACCCCGTACGGGCTGCGCGGGTGGAACGGCGTCCGCTCGTTCTGCGGCGTCTCCCGGACCATCCCGAACATCTCCGACGACGACGCCTGGTAGAAGCGGATCTGCTCGCGGCCGGGCGTCCGGGACGGGCTGATGCCCGACACCACGCGGATCGCCTCCAGCATCCGCAGCACGCCCATGCCGGTGACCTCGGCGGTGAGCTCCGCCTGCTGCCAGGACATCGGGACGTAGGAGATCGCGCCGAGGTTGTACACCTCGTCGGGCCGGACCTGTTCCACCGCGGAGATGAGGCTGCTCTGGTCCAGCAGGTCGCCCGTGGTGATCCGCACGTCGCCGACGTGCTTGCGCAGCCGCGAGACGTGCGGGTTCGCCTGACCCCGCACCAGACCCCACACCTCGTACCCCTGTGCGAGCAGATGCTCGGCCAGGTACGAGCCGTCCTGTCCGGTGATGCCGGTGATGAGTGCTCGCCTGGTCAGCGGATCCTCCATGCTGCTCGTTCGGGGCTGCTCGGTCCGGGCCGCGACCACCGGGTCGGCGGCCCACCGCGGGGACGCAATCCCGCAACGAGCATGACATATGAGGTTAGCGACCTCGTTGGGTTGCTGACGAGCGAGGGCGGCATTTGAACCGAATTCGCTTCTAGTGCCGGTCCGGGGGCCGGACGCGCTCCGCACGGCCCGTCCGGCGGACCGCTTGGCGCCCCCGCCCGGGGGTGTGCGAATCTGTGCTCATCATGGGCTCTCCGGAAACGACGCCGCTGCGGCTGAACGGGCGCGAGCTCGGCCCGCACGCGATCATGGCGGTGGTCAACCGCACCCCCGACTCGTTCTTCGACAAGGGCGCCACCTACGGCTTCGACGCGGCGCTGGACGCGGTCGGGCGGGCCGTGGCGGCCGGCGCCGACATCGTCGACATCGGCGGGGTGAAGGCCGGGCCGGGCGAGGACGTGGGCGTCGCCGAGGAGCTGCGCCGCGTGGTCGACCTCGTCGCGGCCGTCCGGGAACGCCACCCCGACGTGGTGATCAGCGTCGACACCTGGCGCGCCGAGGTCGGCGAGGCGGTCGCGGCCGCGGGCGCCGACCTGCTCAACGACACCTGGGGCGGCCCCGACCCGCGGCTCGCCGAGGTCGCGGCCGCGCACGGCATCGGCCTGGTCTGCGCCCACGCCGGCGCCCTGGAGCCCCGCACCCGCCCGCACCGGACGGCCTACGCCGACGTGGTCGCCGACGTGGTCGCGCACGTCACCGCGGAGGCCGAGCGGGCCGTGTCCCTCGGGGTGCGCCGGGACGCCGTCCTCATCGACCCCGCGCACGACTTCGGCAAGAACACCCGGCACTCGCTGGAGATCACCCGGCGGCTCGGCGAGCTGACCGCGACCGGCTGGCCGGTCCTGGTGGCGGTGTCGAACAAGGACTTCATCGGGGAGACCCTGGGCCGGCCCGTAAACGGGCGCGGCGCCGGGACGCTCGCCGTGCTCGGAGTCTCGGCCGTCCTCGGCGCCCGCGTGTTCCGCGTCCACGACGCGGCCGCCGCGCGCCGCGCCCTCGACGCCGTCGCGGCCCTCGGGCCGCTGCCCGCGCCGCGCGGTTAGCGGCGGCCCCGCCGGCGGGGCCGCCGCCCCGTCAGAGCGCGGCCTCGCGGCGGCGGGCGCGGTACGCCGCGACGTGCATGCGGTTCCCGCACGTCCGGCTGTCGCAGTAGCGGCGGCACCGGTTGCGGGAGAGGTCCACCAGCACCCGGTCGCAGTCCGGCGCCTCGCAGGTGCGCAGCCGGTCCAGTTCCCCGGCCGCCACCACGTACGCCAGGGCCATGCCGCAGTCGGCCGCCAGGTGCTCGGGGAGCGGGGCGCCGGGCGCGAAGAAGTGGACGTGCCAGTCGTAGCCGTCGTGGTCGGTCAGGTGGGGGGTCGTGCGGACCTCGCCGACGATGTCGTTGATGAGCCGGACGGCCGCCGGCACCTCTCCGGCGAGGAAGACCGAGTGGAACCGGTCGCGCAGCCGCCGGACGGCGGCGACGTCCGTCCCGGTCACCTCGCCCAGGTCGCTGAAGGAGTTGCGCTCCACGAACGCCCGCAGCCCGGGCAGCGCGTCCAGCTCCTCGGTGCCGGACGCGGCGGCACCGGTGTTGATCAGGTCGACGACCACGGCGAGCGCGTGCTCGGTGTCATGAGTGAAGATCACGGTGAGTCCAGTCTTCCGGGAACCGGGGCGGTCGTTGCGCCGGACGCCGCCGCGGGGGCCGGAACGCGGCCCGGCCTCAAGCCTATGACGCCGGGACGGCCCCGCGCCGCCCGCCCCGCGAGGACGCGCGGGCCCGGCCGCGGCCGGTCGCGACCCCCGCACCCTGCGGGAACGTTCCAAATCCCGGCGGCCCCGGCACGCGTGCCGCGCCGCGTTCCGGATAGGGATCAGCGACGTGGAGGAGCCGCTCTTCGTCGTCTTCCTCGTCGTCGTGGTGCTGCTCGCCCGCGCGCCGGCGGGACGGCTCCGCCTCCCGGACGCGATCCTGCTCGTCGGGCCGAGCCGACGGCCCTGTACCGCCGGGGCGAGAGCGGCGCGGAGACGCTGGGGGAGATCAGCCGCGAGCCCGACTTCGAGGACCCGATCGTGATCCGCGAGCCGCGTTCCTAGCGCGTCCGTCCCGCGGCCGGAGACGGGCGGGGGGACGGGCGGCGGTGACGTGGCGCGCGGCGGATCAGCGGGCGTAGTGGGGGTCGGCGACGACGGGGTAGTACGCGTCGGCGTGCTGCACGCGCATGGTCACGACCGGGCCGTCCAGCACGTAGTCGGCCTTGACCTGGCGGAACATCGAGTCGCTCGCCCACGGGTTGTAGAGCCGTCCCACGGTCGCGCCGTACCGCAGGTGGACGACGTCGTAGCCGCCGGACGGCATCGACTCGAGCGCGAGACCGTCGGCGAGGGAGACCGGGAACCGGAACTCCGCCGGAGCCCCCGGACCGTGGATGACGGTCAGCAGGCGCACCCCGCCCGCGGTCGTCTGCGCCACGATGTCGGTGTCGACGTCCACGCCGACGAACACCCGCAGGGTGGGCCGCAGCAGCTGGGCGACCGTGTCCGCCGCGGCGGTGTCGATGCCCAGGTGGATCCGCTGGCCGTCCTTGGTCGGCACCCACACCCCGTCGCGGGCGCGCTGACCCCAGGCGACGTCCGGGTTCTCGACCTCCTGGGGCTCGTTCTTGCCCCGGGCGACGAGGATCCGGGAGGCGGCGCTCATCGCCGCGGCAGCCCCGTCCTGTGCATGCCTCATGGCGGGCCCCCTCGCCTTCTTTCATCACTTATGTGACATCACGCTGTCATGGGTTTACCACGAGAATGCCGGGCGGCACGCCCCATGCCCGTTCCATGGCCCGTCATGGCCGCTTCACGGCGTTCGCCCGGTGTGCCGTAGGACCTTACACCACGCTTATCCGCGCCGGTCGGGGATGATGCGGGTTCGCCGTCCGCGACCGCCGCAGGCCCCGTGCGGCCGGGCCTTCCGGCGCCGCCGCGGTGGTCCGGAAATCCTTTGCGGCCGCCGGTGAACGAGTGGATCATTGGCCGCATCGGGTGATGAATGCCACGAAGGGGTGAGCCACCGGTTAGGCGGCCGGTCTCCAAAACCGGCGGAAAGTGGGTTCGACTCCCTCCGCCCCTGCAAGCCGTCACGGAAAGCGCCGTGATCCCTTACGCTCCGCAATTCCTTTCGGAGTCGTGACGGACGGGAGGGCCGCCGCGGCCGGGCCGCGGCGGCCCTCCCGTCGGGGCCGTCCCGCGCTCAGGCGAGCGCGGGCTCTCCCACCGTCTCCACGAGGTCCGCCAGGACGTCCCCGAGCCGGTCCAGGGCGCCGGCGATCCACGGCAGCGCCGCCGGGTCCGGGGACGCCAGCGCCGCGAGCCGCTCCTCGTCGTCCCGCCCGTACAGCAGGCTCGGCGCCACCCGCATGCGCAGCGCGTCCGGGGCGTCGCCGAACGCGCAGCCCGGCAGGACGCCGACGCCGTAGCGGTCGAGGAGCAGGCCGGTCAGGTCGGCCGCCGTCCGGACGCCGTGCCCCGCGCGCAGCGCCTCCCGCAGCGGGCCGAAGTCGGGGTACAGGTAGAAGGCGGCCTCCGGGCGCCGCACCCGCGCCCCCGCGGCGGCGAACCGGTCCGCGACGGCGCCGGTGACGGCGGCGTGCAGGCGGCGGCTGCGGTCGACGTGCTCGACCAGCTCGGGCGGCTCCGCGAGCGCGTACGCGGCGGCGTGCTGCATCGGCGCGGGCGCGCTCGACCACACCTCGCTCGCCACGCCCAGCAGGCTGTCGCGCAGCGCCCGGCCGAACGGGCCCTCCGGCAGGCGCGCCACCCCCAGCCGCCACCCGCCCGCGGCGAGGCTCTTGCTCAGCGCCGTCGTCACGACCGTCCGCTCCGGCGCGAACCGCGCGGGCGAGTGCACCGTCCGGGCGGGGTCGTGCACGAGGTCGCGGTAGATCTCGTCGGAGACGATCACGAGGTCGAGGTCCCGCGCGACCGCGCACAGCCGCCGGACCGTCTCCTCGGACGCGAGCGTGCCGGTGGGGTTGTCGGGCAGCGTGACGATCACCGACCGGACGCTGCGCCCCCGCGCCCGCGCCCGCACCACGGCGTCGGCGAGCAGCGCCGGGCTCGGCACCCCGCCCTCGCCCGGCGCGGTCGCGACGTGCAGCGGCTCCCCGCCGAGCAGGGACGCCTGCGCCGCGTAGGACACCCAGCTCGGCGCGGGCACGACCACGTCGCCGCCGATGGACGCCAGCAGCGCGTACAGCAGCGGCTTGCTCCCGGGCCCGCACACCACCGCGTCCGGGACGGTCGGCACGCCGCGGCGCGTCCAGTACCCGGCGGCGGCCGCGCGGAGCTCCTCGGAACCGGCGACCGGGCCGTAGGCGCCCCGGTCCGCCGCGGCGGCGAGTTCGCGCGCCAGCGACGGGTGGACGGGGACGCCCGCCTCGCCGAAACCGAGGGGCAGCACCCGCACCCCCTCGCTCCGCTTGCGGGCGAGGGCCTCGTTCACCGCGAGGGTCGGCGACAGCGGCACCGGGCGCGGCGCGAACGGGACGGGACGGACGTCCCCGGCGCGGCGGGACCGGTCGGCGGCCGGACGGCCGAGGGCGGCGGCGTCCAGCGTGGGCGCGTCCGGGACCGGGACGGCGGCCAGGCCGGCGGCGGCCAGGCCGGGGTCGCGCAGGTCGGGGTCGCGCAGGTCGGGGGTGCGC
>NZ_QHJN01000104.1:0-28242 GCF_003947565.1 Actinomadura sp. WAC 06369
ACGTTCGTCAGCGCCTCGAGCACCAGCCGGTACGCCGTCCCGTCCGCCTCGCGCGAGAGGCGTCCGGGCGCACGGCGGGACGCTGGCGGCCGGGCCCGACGGGGACGGCTGGTCGGTCGTGTGCGTGCTGCCCGCCGTCCGGGCCCGGGACTGACTCCGGGATCTCTGCCGAACGGGAGATGTGGCGGCCCCCGTGCAAGCCGGAGCCTTGTGGAGTGCTGATCGGCTCGGCACTTCAGGAGGGTTTCGATGGTTTCACGAAAGACCGGCCCGCTCGCGGTGTTCGCGCTCGTGGTGGCGGCGGCCGGGGCCACCGGGGGCTGCATCGCGGACGCCGACAAGGCCGACCCGGTGAGCCGGACGTTCGCGTTCGCCGGGATGACGCTGGACGTGCGGGCGCACGACGTCCCGACGGACGTGGTCGCGGCCGACCGGCGAGATGTCGAGGTCACCCGCTGGTTCGACGACCGGAGCCCCTGGTCGGACGCGTGGTGGCGGCTCGAGGGCGGCGCCCTCGAGATGGACGCGACCTGCACCGGCTTCGCGAACTGCGACGCGCGGTTCCGGGTCGAGGTGCCCCGGGGCGTCCGGGTGCTGCGCGACGGGGAGCCGACGGACCTGCGCGGGCCGGGGGAGTGACGGTGTTCGAACTGCTGGACGTGACGAAGGTGTACCGGGGCGGCAAGCGGGCCGTGGACGGCGTGACGCTGCGGCTCGGCCCGGGACTGGTCGGGCTGCTCGGCCCGAACGGCGCGGGCAAGTCGTCGCTGATGCGGATCGCCGCGACCGTGACCCGCCCGACGTCGGGGCGGGTGCTGTTCGAGGGCGCCGACGCGGTCGCCGACCCGGACGCGCTGCGGCGGAACCTCGGCTACCTGCCGCAGGACTTCGGTGTCTACCCGAACCTGACGGCGCGCGAGTTCCTCGGGTACCTGGCGGCGGCGAAGGGGCTGTCGCGGCGCTCGGCGCGGGCCCGCATCGACGAGCTGCTGGAGACGGTGAACCTCACCGGGGCGGCGAAGCGGCCGCTCGGCGGCTACTCCGGCGGCATGCTGCGCCGCGTCGGCATCGCGCAGGCGCTGCTCGCCGACCCGAAGGTGATCGTCGTGGACGAGCCGACGGCGGGCCTCGACCCGCAGGAGCGGGCGCGGTTCCGCGCGATGCTCGCCGACCTCGCCGCCGACCGGGTGGTCATGCTGTCGACGCACATCGTCTCCGACGTCGAGGCGGCGGCGTCCGACATCGCGATCGTCGCGGCGGGGCGGCTGCTGCGCCGGGGCCCGGCGGAGGAGCTGATCCGGTCGCAGCGGGGCCGCGTGTGGGAACTGCTCGTGTCGCCGCCGGAGGCCGACGCGCTCCGCGCGCGGTACCCGGTCGGCCGGATGGCGCGGACGGCGAACGGCGTCCACCTGCGGGTCGTCGCGGACGCGCCGCCCGGCCCCGGCGCGTCGCCCGCCGAGCCCGACCTCGAGGACGTGTACCTCGGGCTGCTGCACGCACCGGCGGGCTTCGCGGCGGGAGGCGTCCGATGACGCTCCGCGCGATCGGCGGGACGGCCCTCGGCGACGTCCGCGACCGGGTGCGCCGCCCCGCCTACGCGGTGACGCTGCTGGCGGCGGTCGGCCTCGGCTACCTGGCGGTCCCGGACCCCGGCGGGCGCCTGGTGATCATGTACATCGGGGAGCACCGCGGCGTCTACGGCAGCGCCTACGTCGGGACGGCGACGGCGCTGGCGAGCGCGCTGTGGCTGACGCTCGGCGGCTTCTACGTCGTGCGGGGCGCGGTGGGCCGCGACGAGCGCACCGGGGTGGGGCGGCTGCTCGCCGCGTCGCCGCTGCGCACCGCCGCCTACCTGGCCGGGAAGTGGCTGGCGAACGCGATGGTGCTCGGCTCGATGGTGGCCGTCCTCGCGGTGACGGCGGCGGTGATGCAGGTCGCGCGGGGCGAGGACCGGTGGGTCGACCCCGTCGCGCTGCTCGTCCCGTTCGCCGTGATCGCGCTGCCGGCGGTGGCCGTCACGGCCGCGGCGGCGCTGCTGTCGGAGACGGTCCCCGTGCTGCGGGGCGGCGTCGGGAACGTCGGCTGGTTCTTCGTGTGGATGGCCGGCGTCCTCGCGGGCGTGTCCGAGCGCGCCCCGTTCGACCTGCTCGGCGCCCGGCACGTCGTCGACGGCCTGCGCGCCACGATGGTCGAGCGGGGCCTGTGGCGGTCCGGGTACTCGTTCAGCCTCGGCCTGACGGAGGTGCCCGAGCCGCTGGAGGCGTTCCCGTGGGACGGCTTCGCGCTCACGCCCGGGTTCCTCGCCGGGCGCGCGTCCCTCACGCTGGCGGCCGTCGTCGCGGCGCTGCTGCCCGCCCTCTGGTTCGCCCGGTTCGACCCCGCCCGCGGACGTCCCCGCCGGGGGTTGGCGGAGGCCCTGCGCGGGGCCGCCGGCGCGGCTCCGGTGCGGGAGCCGGCCCCCGAACCCGCGTACGCCTACCGCGGGCTGCCCGCCGCCGCGCCCGTCCGCGGGGGGACGTTCGGCAGGCTGCTCGCGGGCGAGCTGGCGCTCGTCCTGCGGGACGCGAACCGGTGGTGGTGGCTGGTCGCGGCGGGCCTGTCGGCGGCCGCGCTCGCCGTCCCGTCCGACGCGGTCGCGCCGGTCGCCCTGCCGCTGGCCTGGGTGTGGCCGGTCCTGCTGTGGTCGCGGCTCGGCACCCGCCCCCGGCTCGCCGGCGTCGAGGGGCTCCTCGGCGCGTACCCGTCCCCGGTCCGGCGGCTGCTCGCCGAGTGGACGGCCGGGTTCGCGGTCACGGTGCTGCTGGGGCTCGCCCCGCTGGCCCGCATGGTCGCGGCCGCCGACACGGACGGGGCGTCCGCCTGGCTCGGGGGCGCGCTGCTGATCCCGTCGCTGGCGCTGGCCGCCGGGCGGGTGAGCCGCACGCCGCGCGTGTTCCAGGCCGTCTACCCGCCGCTGTGGTACGGGGCGTTCAACGGCCTCGCGCCGCTGGACTTCCTGGGCGCCGCTCCCGGCGGCCCGCCCCCGCCGCTCGTCGCGGGCCTGGCCGCGGCGCTCCTCGCGGCCGCCGTCCTCACCGCCGCCGTCCGTCCCGTGCCGCGCCGGGCCGCACGCGCCGCATGACTCTTGCGGCGGATACCGAACCATGTGGATCATTCACGGCGTCTGATGAGGAACAGGACCGTCGACTGAGGAGCCGTACATGGTCGCGCACCACGAAGGGGACGTCTCCTTCGAGCAACTCGGCGCCGGCGACCTCGCCGGGACGATCACCGCCGTGCCGCAGTCGCTGGACAACCACTGGCTGGACGACGAGCTGCTCGCCAGGGCGCTGCGGGCCGGGCGGGTCACCGGGGCGATCGCCGCCGAGCAGCGGCGCCGGGCGCGGCGCGAGTACCTGCGGGCGCTGCTGAACACCGAGAAGGTCATCGTCAACCGGGCGTACCTGTACAACAGTGCGATCGTGTACCGGGACTTCGTCCGGGACGGCCTCGACCGGAAGGCGTTCCGCGCCCTGCTGGCCGACGGGACGATCATCCCGTTCCTCATGGACGAGACGTCGCCCGTCCCGCGGACCGCCCCGGCGTTCGACGTGACCGAGGGGTTCGAGGGGTGGCGGGCCGTCGCGGAGACCACCCCCATGTCGTGCCTCCGCCTCGCCTGGGACGACTCGGCGTACTCGGAGCTCGTCCTGCAGATGAGCGACGGCTTCGAGAACTTCCTCACCCGGCTCGGGAAGTTCCGCGCGCCGTCCCTGCGGCGCGACCTCGGGCTGGGCGAGGAGGAGGCCGACGCGGTGTGCGGCCACCTCAGGGAGGTGGCCGCGTGGGCGTTCGAGCGCACCAACAGCGGGATCCCGGTGACCCGGCAGATGCTCTACGAGCGGTTCATCGTCGGTGAGGGCGGCGACGTCGCGGCCCGCGAGTACGACCGGAACCTGCCGCACGTCGCGCCGCTGAAGCAGCTGCTCGACCTGAAGTACAGCACGAACCTCGCCGACGCGATCGACGTGTACGCCATCACCCCCGGCGGGTCGCCGCGCCGCACGGCGCTGCAGGAGGGCATCGCCGACCGGTCGCGGACCGGGCGGCGGGCCCTCGCCGGCACCGACGCCGACCAGGTCGTCCGGATGATCCGCGACCTGACCTTCGAGAGCGTGCAGGGCCTGCTGGAGCGGGTGCCGAGCCTCGACCGGCTGACCCTGGCGGACATCCGCGAGGTGCGCGCGGAACGCGAGTGGCGGGTGTACCGCGACACCTTCGCCGGGCTGCTCGGCACCGCCTCCGTGGAGGACGTCGCGTCCGACGCGGGCGGCGCCGCCGCGGTCACCGGCGCGTACGTCGCGATGCTGGAGAAGGCCGAGGAGATCCACGCCGCCAACTGGCAGGACGGCGCCGGCCGCCGGTTCCGGGGGCTGGCGGAGCTGGCCATCGACATCGGCGCGGTGACGATCAACGTGGTCTACATGAACGACCACGCGATCGGGTACGAGGTCGTCGGCGACGCCGCGGCGATGGCGCTCGGCCGGGCCGCGCGCGTCACCGTCCGGCTCGGGCTCGGCCGGCTGCTGGAGTCCCGGGCCCGCCACCGCATCGAGAACACCGCGCAGATCATGGACTTGCGAATGGACGATCCCGCCCGCGAGGCACAGAAGATCATCGACTGGCTCGCGGCGCACGGCACCCGGATCGACCCGGCGCAGAACGGGGCCGACCAGTCGCGCGAGGCGGAGTGAGCGACGACCCGGCCGCCGCGTACGAGCGCCTCCGGCGGGAGCGGCCGGAGGCGTTCGCCGAACCGCCCGGCGCGCCCGTGCGGCTCCTGCCGTCCGCGCCGGCCGGCGGCGGCCCGTACGGCGTCCGCTACCGCGACCCCTACATCACCGTCGTGCGCGACGCGGTGGAGTTCCCGGACGGCTCCGTCGGCGGCCACGTCCGCATCCTGCCGACGGCGGGCGGCGCGGGCGCCGCCGTCCTCCCCGTGTGCGGCGACCGGGTCGTCCTCGTCCGGCACTTCCGCCATGCGACCCGGCGGTGGCACTGGGAGATCCCCCGGGGCTTCGCCTGCCCGGGCGAGTCCGCGGCGGACACGGCCCGGCGCGAACTCCGCGAGGAGATCGGGGCGACCGCGCGCGACCTGACGCCGCTGGGGCGGGTCCACGCCGACACCGGCATCACGGGCGGCGCGGCCGACCTGTTCTGGGCGCGCGTCGACGCGCCCCGCCGCGCCGCCGCCTACGAGGGCATCGAGAGCGTCGCCCTGTTCGACCCCCGCGCCCTCGACGACCTCCAGGACGACGGCGAACTGACCGACTCGTTCACGCTGGCGGCGCTGCTCGGCGCCCGGCGCCGGTCGCTGCCCCCGTTCGTCCGGCCGTGACGGCTACTCCCGGCCGCGGCGTTCGAGGGACTCCAGGCCGGCGATGAGCAGGTCGAGGCCGAAGGCGTACTCGGCGTCCACGCCCTCGGGGTCGTCCGGGTGCGCGGGGGCGTCGACGATGTAGCCCCCGGCGGCCATGACCCCGGCGATGTGCGGGAAGCGGTCGGGGGTGATGGCGCGGCGCAGCATCTCCACCCCTTCCGGCGTGGCGACGACGCCGCCCTCGGCCGCGAGCGACCGCTCCAGCTCCACCATCGCGGCGACGTGCTGGGAGATGAGGAGGATGGCGCCGACCTTCTCGCCGTCGGACAGGTCGAGGCCCGCCATCGCCGCGAGCCCGAGGTCGGCGGTGCGGATCGTGCGGGGCATGAGGACGGCGGTCTGCCCGCGCGGGAGTTCGAGCGCCCAGGGGTGGGCGCGGTAGGCGTCCCGGACCAGGTCCGCCCACACCCGCAGGGCGTCGCGCCAGTCATCCGGCAGCTCGACCTTCTCGGGCATGGTGACCGCGGCGTCCTGCATGAGGCGCAGGAGCTCGTCCTTGCTGGACACGTACCGGTAGAGCGACATGGTGGTGAAGTCGAGCGACTTCGCCACCGCCTGCATGGTCACGGCCCCGAGCCCGTGCGCGTCGGCGATCTCGATCGCGGCGGCCACGATCCGCTCGTGCGTCAGCCCCCGGCTCGGGCCGCGCTGCGGGACGTCGTGCACGCCCCAGGCGATCGCGACGGCGCGCGGCAGGCCGGTCTCGGTGGTCTCTCCCATGGTCCCGATGCTCTCACCTCCGCATCTGTGTACGTCATAAACGGTGTATGTCATACTCAGTGTATGCGATACACAGAACATCTCGTCGAGCTCGACGGGCTCACCAAGGGCTTCGGGAAGCACGACGTGCTCAAGGGCCTCGACCTGCGGCTCCCCCCGGGCGTCCACGCCCTCCTCGGCCCCAACGGCGCGGGCAAGACCACGCTGGTCAACATCCTGTCCACGCTGACGCCCTTCGACTCCGGCGCCGCCCGCGTGCTCGGCCTGGACGTCCGCCGCGACCGGAAGGAACTCCAGCGCCTGATCTCGCTGACCGGGCAGTACGCCGCCGTGGACGCCCGGCTCAGCGGGACCGAGAACCTGCTCATGATGGGGCGGCTCTTCGGCCTCTCCCGCCGCGCCGCCGCCTCCCGCGCCGCCGACCTGCTCGACCGCTTCGACCTCGCGAAGGCGGCGGGCCGGCTCGTCGGCACCTACTCCGGCGGCATGCGCCGCAAGCTCGATATCGCGGTGAGCCTCATCGCCCACCCCCGGCTGATCTTCCTCGACGAGCCCACCACCGGCCTGGACACCCGCAGCCGGCGGGCGCTGTGGGACGAGATCACCGCGCTCGCCTCCGGCGGCACGTCGATCTTCCTCACCACCCAGTACCTCGAGGAGGCCGACGTCCTCGCCGAGCGGATCCTGGTCCTGAACGGCGGCCGCATCGTCGCCGACGGCACCGCGTCCCAGCTCAAGGAGCGCGTGGGCGGCTCGACCATCCAGGTGCACGACGGCCACGGCCGCGTCGTCGAGGAGATCCCCACCCGGGGCTCCGCCGCCGAGGTCTCCCGGCACCTCGCCGCCCTGGCCGCCGCACGTCCCGACGTCCAGGTCACCGTCCGCCGCCCCACCCTCGACGAGGTGTTCCTCCAGCTCACCGGAAAGAAGGCAGCATGACCGCCACGCACGTGACCGCGCCGCCCGTCGCGCCTGCCCGCGGCGCCGGCTTCCTCACCGGCCTGCACGTCTTCACCGTCCGCAGCCTCCGGCACTCCTTCCGGGACGGCGAGTCCCTGCTGATGGCCGTGCTGCTGCCCGTCATGCTGATGCTGGTCTTCACCTACGTCCTCGGCGGCGCGATGGACGTCGGCGGGGGCGGCGGGCGCGAGGCGTACCTGTCGTTCGTCATGCCGGCGATCGCGCTGACCGCCGCGGGCTTCGGCGCGTCCTACACGTCCGTCGTGGTCAGCAACGACATGACCACCGGGTTCATGAACCGGCTGCGCACGATGCCGTTCCCGTCCGTGACCGTGCTCCTCGGCCACACGGCGTCCTCGATGGTGCGCAACATGCTGGCGACCGCGGTGGTGATCCTCGCGGGCTTCGCCGTCGGCTTCCGGACCGACGCGAGCGTCCCGCGGTTCTTCGCCGCCGTGGGCCTCATCGCCGTCTGGATCCTGATGATCACGTGCGTGTTCGCGATGCTCGGGATGCTGGCGGGGTCGGCCGAGGCCGCGAACGGCTACGGCTTCGTCCTGCTCTTCCTGCCCTACGTGTCGAGCGGCTTCGCGCGCGTCGAGACCATGCCGTCCTGGCTGCGCCCCGTCGCCGAGCACCAGCCGATGACACCGATCATCGACGCGTCCCGCGCGCTGATGAACGGCCACGCCCCGGGCTCGGACGCCTGGATCGGCCTGCTGTGGTGCACGGTCCTGATGGCCCTCGCGATCTGGCTGACCGCCGTCGTCTTCCCCCGCAAGATCGCCCGCACCTGACCGGCCTCACCCGTCGCCGCCCCCCGGGGGCCGCGCCAGCGCCACGGCGACCGGCAGGCACACGACCACGGCCCCGCCGCCGACCAGGAGCCGGCGGGGCCAAGGGTTCCCGCGCCGCTCCTCCCAGACGTGCGCCTCGACGGCGTCCGTCCGGCCCCGTGGGTCGTACCGGACCGGGACGAGCCCGTCCGCGTCCCTCGTCAGCCGGTCGGTCGTGAGGTCGGCGGACCGCCCGTCCGGACACCGCAGCCGCCACCGGACGGCGTTCTCGCCGGGCGGCGGCAGCCGCCGCTCGAAGCGGCACGCGGCGTCGACACCGTGCTCGCGCAGCAGCCGGGTGTTGAACTCCAGCGACAGCCCCACCCCGAACGCGAGCCCCGCGAACACACCGACGAATGCCGCGGCGCACCCTGCGGAGGACTCGTCGCCGACGTACCAGAACGTCCCGCCTCCGCACACCAGCCCCCCGGCGACGACGATGAACATACCGAGCGAGTCCCGCCCGAGCCCCTCATCCACCCACGCCCCGAACGCCCCGACCAGCAGCGTCCCTCCGATCACCAGCAAAGCCCGCTTAACGGCCCTCAAAACCACCCGAAGACCCTAATCCGCCCACCCGCCCGAAACCAGCACAGTAAGCGACCGGCATTGGGCCGCCGGGTGCCGTGTGATCGAGACACCCTGACGGTGGCTGTTGGAGAGCCCGGAGCGAAGGTGGGAGGGTTGAATCCCGCGCCGCGCCGATACAACGATTCGAGGACGGCGGTCATGATCAGTGAGGTCGACCTTCTCCGGCCGGCCGACGGTGCCCCGGCCGGGGAGACGGCGGGATGGGCGGCGCCGGTGGCGCGGCTGGCGCAAATCCCCGGGCACTGCCTCACGGTACGGTTCCGTGGCGAGCCCGTGACGGTGGTCGCCGAACTCGATGAGGCCGGGGTCGCGCGGCGTCAGGAACCTCCCGTGACGGACGCGGCGCACCTGGAGTTGCTGACCGGAATCGGTGCGGCACCACGGTGGCCTCGTCCGGTCCGGCTCAACGCGGTGATCACCCATCGCAAGGACCCGGTCCGCGCCGTGCGGAGGGCGTCGCGCTGGGCCTCCTACGCCTCCCGGATCGCGGTCGCCCCGGCCGCGCGCGTGGACGACCGGGCGCTGGTCGGGGCGCACGCGCGCGGCGTATGGGTCGTCGGCTACGAGGAGGACCGGCCGTCGCCCTTCCGGCTGGCGGCCCACGGGGAGGACGGCCCCTCAGCCGGGTCCGAACGCGGCCTGGGGCACCGCCTGCTGGACGAGCTGATCTGGGACGCGCTCCAGAATTTGGGGCACGATCAACCGATGTGATCTTCCGCGTCCGCCCAGTGCTGCAAGGCTCGGGGCACGTTGAGCGCGACCGGTCCCGCGCTCAGTTCGAGGTGGTGCCGCACGGCGGTCCCGCACATGTTCCGCCAGGCGTTCCGGCGGGCTCGTCCCGCCGGATGAGCCATGATCGCTCGCCGTGCGTCCAGAAGGGCGGCGATGTTGTGCCGCCGGATCTCCTCAGGCAACGCGTGGTCCAGCCGGTCCAGCCGCCGGCCCTGGCAAACCCGGCACGTGCACCGCCATCTGTCGTCCTCGGGGGCGGCGGCGACGGAGTCATAGATCTTGTCGGTGTGATGCAGGGCGAGCCCGGCGGGCCAGAGCGCCGCCTCTCGCCTCTGCCCGAAGCCTCCGCCGCCGTCCTTGACCGGATACAGGTGACGCAGGCTCGATGTGTTGCCGAACGCCGCTGCGACCGCGCCGTGGGCGAGCAGCCCCAGGGCGCTCACGTCGCAGCGCAGGGCCAGGAGCTTGATGCCCGATCGCAGCAGCGACAGCACGCCGGAAAAGATCCGGCGGACGCCCATGGGATCGTTCTGGTGCTCGAGGATGATCGCAACCGGTGCGGTGGCCCCTTCCAGCGCCGTCAGCAGCGTTCGCAGCCCCGTCCCGTACAGCCACTGATCGGTCAACGGCAGCAGTATGAGTCCGTTTTCGATGTCGCCGGCGTGCCGCACCAGTGATCGGAGTCCGCGGACATCGCCCGCGGCGACGTATCCCGCGTCGGGCACGATCAAAGGCAGTTCGAGTTCACGCTGCCGGTGGAGCCAATTGAGGTCGAACTGTGCCGATGCAGGACGGCGGTTCTTGCCCTTGTATGCCTGGCGGTCCACCAGGATCGGCGCGGTGCAGCCCTTGTCCTTCAGGAAGGTCGCGCTTTTCCATGCCTGGTCTCCGCTGATGACCAGGCCGCTGCCCGGAGCACCGACCGCATCGCGCAGGGAGGTCGCTTCTGACTGGTCGACCTGCATCAGCAGGGTGTCGGTCAGGGTTTCGAGCCGGGCGATGGACTGGGTGGGGTCTGCCACGTTCACTCCCCGGGGCGTCGTCTGTAACCGATCGTAAGCGACTCACCGGACACAGAGGAAAGTCGACAGGAAAAACGGTGGCGTGGGTTGAAGTGTTCCCGTCGCGGAAGATATGGCGCCGTATCCATCGTGCGAGTTAGCCGGTTAATCCGGCTTTCCTGTTTATTGCTTTATGGGTCGGCCGATTGTAGAGACTTCTGCTCGCTGCTCGGGTGGGCCCACGCTGCGGCGACTCACACCGGACGCAGAGAAGCCCTGGTCGCCTTCTCGGTGACCAGGGCTTCTGCCTGGGGTGAGTGAGGGGACTTGAACCCCCGACATCTTGGACCACAACCAAGTGCTCTGCCAGCTGAGCTACACCCACCGTGGCCGGAACTCGTCCGGCTCCAAGTAGTGTAGCGGGTCCGCGGGAGTGGGTCAGCCGGAGACCTCGGCGGCGATGGCGCGGGCGGTCTCGGAGTCGGGGCCCGGCTGGGGGACGAAGACCGCGGCGCGGTAGTAGCGCAGCTCCTGGATGCTCTCGGTGATGTCGGCGAGGGCGCGGTGGCCGCCCTTCTTCTCCGGGCTGGCGAAGTACGCGCGGGGGTACCAGCGGCGGGACAGCTCCTTGATGGAGGAGACGTCGACCATGCGGTAGTGCAGGTGGGCGTCGAGGGCGGGCATGTCCCGGGCGAGGAACGACCGGTCGGTGGCGATCGAGTTGCCGCACAGGGGGGCCTTGTTGGCGTCCTTGACGTGCCCGCGGACGTAGTCGAGGACGGTCTTCTCCGCCTCGGCGAGCGTGACGCCGCCGGGGAGGACGTCGAGCAGGCCGGAGGCGGTGTGCATGTCCCGGACGACCTTGGTCATCTGCGTGACGGCCTCCGGCGGGGGCTTGATCACGATGTCGACGCCCTCGTCCAGGATGTTCAGCTCGCTGTCGGTCACCAGCGCGGCTATCTCGATCAGGGCGTCCTTGCGCAGGTCGAGCCCCGTCATCTCACAATCCACCCATACGAGCCGCTCGTTCATGGCCTTCACCTTACGACCATGCGCGAGCACGCGGGGCATCGAGTGTCAGGACGCCGTCCGGGACGCGATGTGCGGCGGGGGCTCGATGCCGGGACGCAGGGTCGGGTCGGGGACCGGGGGCAGGAACGTCCGGCGGACGGGCACGACGCCGGCCCACACGTCGAGGGCGAGGTCCTCGGGGTCGTCCGCGGGCGGCCCCTGCCGGATCTTGACGGACGCCTCGGCGAGGGGGAGGGCGAGGACGGTCGTGGCCGCGAGCTCCTTGCGGGTGGGGCGGCGGGCGGTGTCCCACTGGCCGGGCGCGAGGTTCTCGGTGATGGCGCGGAGGCCGGTGAGCTTGTCGTCGCCGTCGAGGACGGTCGGGGTGCCGTAGACGACCGCGCTGCGGTAGTTCAGCGAGTGGTGGAACAGGGAGCGGGCGACGACGACGCCGTCGAGGTGGGTGACGGTGACGCAGACGTCGCGGGACGGGCCGTGCCGGAGGCTCGCGGCGCCGGAGGAGCCGTGCAGGTAGAGGGTGTCGCCGAGGCGGCCGAAGCCGGTGGGGACGACGCGCGGGGAACCGTCGACGACGACGCCGAGGTGGCAGATCAGCGCGGCGTCGAGGATCGCGTAGAGGTCGGCGCGGTCGGCGGACGAGCGTTCGGGGACGCGGCGGAGGCGGGTGCGGGGCGTCGTGGAGAGCGGGTCCATGTCCGTTTACGCTAGGTCGGCGGTGGCCTGGTCGTCAGGGCCACTCGGAGCCGAAAGGGAGAGACCACTTTGCTGCCCCTCGTCGTCGACCGGGACGCGGACGAGTCCCTGCACGCGCAGCTCGCGGGGCAGTTGCGGGGCGCGATGCGGGACGGACGGCTCGCGGCGGGGGATCGGCTGCCGGCGACGCGGGCGCTGGCGGCGCGGCTCGGGGTGAGCCGGACGGTGGTGACGGAGGCGTACGAGCAGCTGTACGCGGAGGGCTGGCTGGAGGGGCGGCACGGGTCGGGCACCTACGTCGCGGACGGCGTGACGGCCGACCCGGAGCCGGGCGCGGGACGGGTCCCGGCCGCGGAGCCCGAGCCGGAGCGGGGGGTGATCGACCTGCGGCCGGGGCTGCCGTGGGTGGGCGCGCTGGACACGCCGGCGTGGCGGCGGGCGTGGCGGCTGGCGTCCGGGGTGACGCCGCGGCGGCGGCAGGACCCGCGCGGGCTGCCGGGGCTGCGCGCGGCGCTGGCCGAGCACGTGCGCAGGAACCGCGGGGTGAGCTGCCAGGACATCCTGGTGACGCGGGGCGCGACGAACGGGCTGGACCTGCTGGCCGCGACGGTGCTGCGGCCGGGCGACCGGGTCGGCGTGGAGGACCCCGGCTACCGGCGGGCGCGGGCGGTGCTGGCGGGCCGGGGCGCCGAGCTGGTGCCGTGCCCGGTGGACGAGCACGGGCTGGTCGTCGAGGCGCTGCCGGACGACCTGCGGCTGGTGTACGCGACGCCGTCGCACCAGTTCCCGATGGGCGGGGTGCTGCCGGTGCCGCGGCGGCGGGCGCTGCTGGCGTGGGCGCGGCGGACGGGCGCGCTGATCGCCGAGGACGACTACGACGGCGAGTTCCGGTACGACGTCGCGCCGCTGCCCGCGCTGTACGGGCTCGACCCGGAGGTCGTGGTGTACCTGGGGACGACGTCGAAGATCCTCACGGTCGACATGGGGGTGGGGTGGCTGGTGGGGCGCCCCGACCTGGTCGCGGCGGTCGCGCGGCGGCGGGTGGAGCTGAACGACCGGACCGCCGTGGTGCCGCAGGAGGCGCTGCGGCTGCTGCTGGAGCGCGGGGACGTCGACCGGCACGTCCGCCGGATGAGCCGGGAGTACGCGCGGCGGCGGGCGGCGGTCGTGGGGGCGCTGGACGGGCTGCGGCTGCACGGCGACACCGCGGGCCTGCACCTGGTGGTGGACGTCCCGGGGGATCCGGCGGACGTCGCGGCGCGGGCGGCGGCGCGGGGCGTGCTGGTGGACACGCTGGAGGAGCACTCCGCCGGGCCGCCGGCCGCGTCCGGGCTGGTGATCGGGTACGGGACGGCGGCGGGCCCGGCGGAGCTGCGGGCGGGCTGCGCGGTGATCCGCGGGCTCGCCGGCTAGGAGCGCGCGCCGACCGGGACGGGGTCACCGGCCGGCGGGCGTGCCGGGCCGGGGAGCGGCGCCGTGCGGGTCAGCAGGGACGGTTCGGGGAGCGGCGCGCGCGGCCGGGGGATGGGCGCGACGGGCGTGTCCGGACCGGTGATGCGGCGGATGTCGATGCCGCCCGGGTCGGGGCGCTCGGCGAGCGGGGCCTGCGAGGCGCCGAAGTGCCCGCCGCGGGCCCAGTCGCGGCGGCTGCGCTGCGAGTGGTACGACTGCGGCGACGGCAGCGGCGGTCCGGCGGGCCAGCGGCGGGCGATGTGCCAGGCGTCCAGCCAGCGCATGATGCCGTCGATGCCGGTGAGCAGCGAGCCGGTGAACGGGACGCGGGCCTGGCCGACGACCATGATCTGCAGGCAGGTGCGGCCCTCGCGGCACACGGGGGCGGCGAGCAGCCGGGCGGCGCGGGTGGCGGGGAGGAGCTGGACGACCTCGCCGGTGCCGGGATGCCAGACCAGGTGCGTCGGGCGGTCCTGCTTGGCCAGGTCGGCGGCCACGGAGCGGGCGGAGACGGAGCGGGGATCGTGGTCCCCGGTGAACCAGACGACCCGGGGCGCACCTCCCTGCATTCCTCCGCCGTCGACTCGTACGGGCATGCGTGCGGCTCCCGGCAGCCATGCGTCTGCCACGGTGCGTCCCCCCAATCGGGCCGGGGTCGGCCCCGAATGGTCTAGTCCTATTCTCATAGCCCAGCGAGACCGGAATGTCCAGCTTGCCGCCACGGGCCGGTGTCGGCGGCCGCGACGTCGCCCCGGGTGCCCACTTCACCCGGGTCGTCGTCGCTCGCGCGGCCCCCCGCGGTCCCGGAGCCCGGCGCGGTGCCGAAAAGCCGGGCGAGATTCTCATGAACCGGTCCATGCGGGGGTGAATCCGGCGCAAGTCAACACTGGCACTTGACGCTCGGTAAATCAGTGTGACGCGACGGCCGGATGTGGCCGATTAATTACGGTGAGCAAGGACATCCGACCGCGCCCAAACCCCGCGGGGGTTTACCTTCCGAACCGAGTCGCGTTCTAATAGGGCGTCATGACCGTTGACGCAGACCTTCCGGCCGGGGTCCCCGGCATCGACGTCCCCCGCCTCGCGGACTGGCTGGCCGGCGCGCTGCCCGGCGGCGGCCGGATCACCGCGATCGACCTCATCGCCGGCGGCCGCTCGAACCTCACCTACGGCATCGCGCTGGACGGCGGGGCGGACGGCGGCGGCCGCCGCATCGTGCTGCGCCGCCCGCCGCTCGGGCACGTCCAGCCCACCGCCCACGACATGGCCCGCGAGTACCGGGTGCTGAGCGCGCTCGGCGGGAAGTCGTCCGTCCCGGTGCCGCGGACGCTGGCGTTCTGCGACGACGAGGACGTCATCGGCGCCCGCTTCTACCTCATGGACTTCGTCGACGGCAAGGTCCTGCGCACCCGCGAGGACGCCGCGGGGATGAGCCCCGAGCAGGCGCGCGGGCTCAGCGAGGCGCTCGTCCGGGCGCTCGCCGCGATCCACACCGTGGACGTCGACGCCGCGGGCCTCGGTGACTTCGGCCGTCCGAACGGCTACATGGCGCGGCAGCTGAAGCGGTGGGGCAAGCAGTGGGACGGCTCGCAGGAGGCGATCCGCGCCACCGGGGCCGTCCGCGACCTGCCCGAGTACGACCGGCTCGTCGCGCGGCTCGGCGAGCGGCTGCCCGCGGACGCCCCGGCCCGGCTCGTGCACGGCGACTTCCGGCTCGACAACGCGCTGGCCCGGCTGGAGCCCGAACCGGAGATCGCGGCGGTCGTCGACTGGGAGATGTCCACGCTCGGCGACCCGCTCTCGGACCTCGGCCTGACGCTCGTGTACTGGGCGGAGGCCGCCGACGCCGAGGACGAGCTGCTGCCCGTCGGCGCGACGATCACCGCGGCGCCCGGGTTCCTCACCCGCGCCGAGTTCGCCGCCCGGTACGCCGAGCTGACCGGCTTCGACGTCGCCGACCTCGACTACTACGTCGCGTTCGCCTGCTTCAAGCTCGCGGTCATCCTCGAGGGCATCCACGCCCGGTACCTGCAGAAGGCGACCGTCGGCGAGGGCTTCGACCGGATCGGGGACGCGGTGCCGGTGCTGCTGGCCCGCGCGCACCGCGTCCTCGACACGGGCGCGTTCTGACCCGCGGGCCGCGTCAGCAGTAGGACACCGGGGCCGATCCGCCGGGGGAGAAGGAGACCGAACCGGACTTCTCCCCCCAGCACCACGAGTCCGGCCGGTACACGGCCACGGTGGCGCTCTCCCCCGGCGACAGGCGGCCGCCGCCGTTCGCGCTGACCTCGCCCGACGTCCCGGTGACGCGCCAGCTCACCGGCCCGCCGACGGCGCTGATCGTGACGGCGCAGGACTCGTCGCGGCCCATGCTGCATCCGGACACCCGCAGCGTCCCCGGCGAGGGGCGCTCGGGCGCCCGGGTGCTCGGCGGCGGCTCCGCCGGACGCGTGGACGTCGGCGTCCGCGAGGGCGTCTCGGACGGCGTCGGCGACTCCGACGGCGACGCCGACTCGGTCGGGCTCGGCGACGAGCTCGTCGGCGACGGGTCGACCGGCTTCGACTCGGTCGGGACCGGCCCGCCGGTCGCCTCGCTGATGCTCGGCTGGACGCTGATCTCCGGCAGCGCCGACGTGCCGTCGTCCTCGCCGCCGAACGCGGTGAGCGCCCCGGCGAGCACCACGACCGCGGTGATCCCCGCGCCGGCGACCGCGTACACCGGCCCGCGCTTGCGCTGCGGCTTCTCCTTCGCGCGCGTGACGGTCGGCTCGTAGGGGAGCGGCCAGCCGTACTCGTCGAACGGCTCGGTCCACGCGGCGATGGCGCGGCGGTTCCCGGCGCGGTCCTCGGCGGTCGCGGCGGTCAGCACGTCCAGCCGCAAGTCGGCGGGGATGGCGGCGATCGGCAGCACCGCCAGCAGCCGGTCCGGCGGCGGCACCTGGAGCTCCCGCGACCCGCACGCCTGGCACTCCGCGACGTGCCGGACGAGCGCCGCCGCGGCCTGCGGCGGCAGCGGCCAGGCGTCGGCGAGCCCGGCGGCCGCCGGGCAGTCCCGGAGGTGGTGCTGCGCGATCAGCGCCGCGCGGACCCCGGCGCCGAGGTCCCGGCGCGTCTGCTCGACGAGGGGGTAGACGTCCTCCAGCGGCACGCCCAGGACGCCGCACAGGTCGACCTCGTCCAGCTCGTGCCGGACGTGCAGGTCGATCGTCTCGCGCTGCCGCCCGCTCAGCGCCGCGAGCGCGCTGTGCGCGAGCTTGCGGCGCTCGTCGCGGCGCGCGAGCTGCTCGGGGGACAGGCCGTCGTCGGCCTCCGGCGCCTCCTGCCCGGTGTGGCGGTTGGGGCTGTCGCGGCGCCGCATGCACTCCTTGCGGGCGATCGCGTACAGCCAGCCGCGCAGCCGCTCCGGCTCGGTCAGCCGGTCGGCGTGCTCGCGCGCGGCGATCAGGCAGTTCCGCAGGGCCCCGGCCGCCTCGACGCGGTCGCGCAGGAGCCCGTGGCAGTAGTCGTAGAGGAACGGCGCGTAGGCGTCGTAGACCTCGGTCAGCGCGATGACGTCCCCGGCGCGCAGCGACTCCGTCAGCCGGACGGCGTCATGCTGCCCGGACCTCGGCTCACCGGCCACGGGTGTCCTCCTCGGTCGGTTTCGGTGTGTGCGATCGTGTGCCCCCGGTGAGCGCCGACGTCCGCCGGGGCGCTCTGGTTGCCCGATCTTGCCACCAAATTTCGCGGATTTCTCCCTGATGACCGAATCTTTGTGACGGGCGACGCACGCCCCGTGGCCGTTTCCGCGCCTTGATCAGGTACTACGCGCGCGGAAGTGATGTGGGTCTCATGACCGGCCGGTCGCTACCCGTCCGCGCCGCCGCCCTGCCCGTCGCCGTCGTCCCCTCCCGGGCACGTCCAGGACACCTGGACCGACGCGCCGCCGGGGGAGAACGCTACCGCGCCCGTCCCCGATCCGGGCTCCAAGCAGGACAGCGACACGCTCGCGGCGCCGCTGCCGCCGCTCGCCAGCGTGCCGCCGCCCGAGACCGAGAGCGGGGCCGACGCGCCGGCCGACCAGCGCACGGGGCCGCCGACCGCGCGCACGGGAATCGAGCACCCGTCGCCGGAGCCGCTCAGGCTGCACCCGCCGCCGTCCACCCGCAGCGACCCCGACGCCTGCCCGCCGCCGTCCGGGCCGGACGGGCGGGACGGCCGGGACGAGCGCGTCGGCGTCCGGCGCGGCGTCGCGGACCGGCTGGGCGACGCGGACGTCGCCGACGGCGTGGCCGACGGGGTCGGGGTGTCGCTCGGGGACGGCGACTCCGACGGGGACGCCGAGTTGGCGGGCGACCGCGACGGGTCGGGCGCCACGGCGGCGGTGCCGCTCGGGCCGGGACGGGCACCGAGCGGGCTCTCGTCCGACGCGTCCGGCATCATCGCGAACGCCGCGAGCACGACCAGGACCACGGCGGCCCCGGCGCCGAGGGCCGGCAGGAGCCCGCGCCGCCCGCGCCCGTCCCGCCCGTCCCCGTGCCCGGCGCCGCCGGGCGTCCCGGTGGCGGCCCCGGACGCGCCGTCGCCGGAGACGGGCCAGCCCCACTCGTCGAACGGCCCGGACCGGTCCGCGACGGCGGCGTACTCGGCGGCCATCGCCGGGTCGGTGGCCGTGGTCATCACGCGGCCGCGCAGGTCGTGCGGCATCATCGCGACCGGCAGCAGCCCCAGCAGCCGTCCCGCGGACGGGGACCGGTCGACGTGCGGCGCGCACCGCGGGCACGACCCGACGTGCCGCACGAGGTCCCGGACGGCCGCCGCCGGCAGCGGCCACGCGTCGCCGCCGCCCGCGACGCCGGCGAGGTGCGGGCAGGCGTCCGGCGCCGTGCGCAGCAGGTGGGCGGCGGCGATCGCGTCGTCCAGCCGGGCGCGGGCGGCGCCGGTCAGCTCGGCCGCCTCCGGCGCGTCCATGTCGAGGACGCCGCCGATCTCCGCGTCGTCCAGGCCGTGCCGCAGCATCAGGTCCAGCGACTCGCGCTCGCGGCCGCGCAGCACCGCCAGGGCGCCGCGCACGAGCCGGCGCGCCTCGAGGCGCCGCGCCAGCTCGTCCTCGCCGAGGAAGCCGTCCTCGACCTCGGGCGCCTCGTGCCGCTCCACCGGACGGCCGGGGTCGCCCAGCCGCCGCAGGCACTCGGCGCGGACGAGCGCGTACAGCCACGCCCGGAACAGGTGCGGCTCCCGGAGCCGCGAGATCTGCGCGTGCGCGCCGACGAGCGCGTCGTGCAGCGCCCCGGCGGCCTCGTCGCGGTCGCGCAGCAGCGCGTGGCAGTAGTCGTAGAGGCGGGCGGCGTAGCGGTCCATGACCTGGAGGAGCGCGGCGGGGTCGCCGCCCGCCAGGGCGAGGGCCGACCGTTCGTCGTCGGCGCGATCGAAGGTGGGCCATCCGGACACGAGGTCCTCCCGCGGGCTGAGAGCACGGCCGCCGTCCGCGTCGGCAGGGACGGGCGGGCCGGTGAGACAGGGGGGGGAGCGTTCGACTCTCCCGGCCGCCGAGCTCGAGGGCGTCGGCGCTGGGCCGGAGAGGAGGAAGGTAGGTCGGAGGCCCGACGGCCCCGCTCCCCGTCGGGCCTCCATATGTTCGACGGGCGACCCCGGCGCCCGGTTGACAGATCTATGCGGAAAAAGTGGAAACTACTTAACGTGTCGGAAGTGTCACGTCATGCGGCGGGAGAGCATCTGCAGGAAGATCTTCTGGATGTCCTCCGGCGTCTGCGCGACCGCCACACCGCCGCCCGTCACCTCGGCGATCTTCTCCAGCTCGTTGCGGTCGACGCCCGGACCGAACCCGATCATGTTGACCTGGATCGGCTTGTTCGGGTCGCGCATGTCCTTGAGCCGCTTGAGGGTCTCGTCCAGCGACGGGCCCTCCGCGTCGTCGTTCTTCCCGTCGGTGAGCAGCAGGATCGAGTTGCCGAACTCCGGCTTGAACGTCTCGTTCATCTTCTCGTAGGCGTCCAGCATCGTCCGGTACAGGGCCGTGTCGCCCGTCGGGTTCGGGCGCATCTTGCTCAGCATCGACAGCACCCGGTTCCGCCGCGAGTTGGACCCGATCCGCTCGCCGAGCGGCCCGATCGGCACCGCGACCTCGTAGGGCGCGCCCTCCTTCATGTTCGTGGAGAACAGCCACTGGCCCAGCTCGGTGTCGTCCGACATCATGCCGAGGCCGCCCTGCGCCACCGCGCCGATGGCCTGCAGCCGGTTGGTGTTCTCGTCGACCATCTCCGCCATCGAGCCGGACACGTCGATGAGCGTCAGCATCCGCAGGCCGAGCGTCAGCTTCGCCCACGCCTGCATGACGTTGTTGACCTCTTCGGTCTTCGGCGCCGGCAGCTGCCGCGGCCGGGCCTGGCTGACGCCGCCCTGCTCGCTGAACCCCGCCGGGGCCTTGCCGTCGGAGGTGCGGAACCCGGCCGCCTGCAGGTCCTCCTGCGTCGCGGAGTCGCCGAGCGCCTCCTCCAGCAGCTTCGCGGCCTCCCGCTCGCCGGCGTCCTGCGCGGCGACGGTGTACGGGTAGTCCATCGACAGCGTGCCCTCGATCGGGTACAGCGCCACCGCCGAGACCTTCGGGTTCTTCTGGTTGAACGACCACAGCGCCTGCTCCGACGACAGCGAGATCGGCTGCCTGCCGCCGCCCTGCCCCTTGCCGAACTGCTCGAACTGGGCGTCCACCGTCGGGACCTGGCTCTCCCGCACCGTCCGGACGATCCCGGTGAAGATCGAGTCGCGGTTGGGGTCGTTCGCCAGCAGGGTGCTCGTGACCATCAGCGAGCCCATGCCCGCCGCGTTCCGCATCGGGTCCGGGACGTAGAGCCGCACCGACCCGGCCGGGATCATCTGGTTCTTGGTGACCGCGCCGCCCGCGACGCCGCCCGCCGCCTTCAGCAGGTTGTCCCACGACGGCGTCGAGGTGACGCCGTTCTGCTGGAGCTGCTGCGCCAGCGTCGAGGGCATCCCGATCACGATGGGGCTCTTCGCCACCGACGTCGACGACGCGACCTCCGCCTTGCCGTCGTTGCGGGCCGCGCGCGACAGCCACAGCGACGAGTCCGGGATCCACACGTCCGGGCGGTCCTCGGAGTCGGCCGCCACGCCCTGCCCCGACAGCAGCGTCGCCACCGCGGAGGGCTCGGCCGACTTCACGTGCGCCTGGACGCACTTCCCGGACACCTCGTGCCCGGCGTCGTTGAACCGGCCCGCCGCCTTCACGATCACCGGCTGGATGTCGGGCGCCGCCGCGACCGACAGCGTCATCGCGTCGTCGCCCGAGCAGCCGCCGCCGCTCTGCGCGAACGCGTACACGCCGCCGCCCAGCAGCACCACCAGGCCGACCGCCCCGGCCAGCGGCCCCAGCAGCGCGCCCTTCCGCTTCTTCTTCTTGCGCTTCCGGCCGTACTCGTAGCCGCCCGACCCGCCGTACTCGCCCGAGCCGCCGTACTCGCCCGACCCGCCGGAGCCGCCGCCGTACTCACCGGACCCGCCGGAGCCGCCGCCCGCCCGTCCGCCGAAGAACCCGGACGGGGTCTCGTCGGAGCCGCGGATCGACTCGTACTCGCTGTATCCGGTGCCGGCGAGGGGCGAGCTCTCCGGGGACCGCTCCGGCGGCGTGCCGTACGGGCCGGTCCCGCCGGAAGCCGCGTAACCGCCCGAACCGGGACCGCCCTGCCGTCCGGGCTGCTCGTAGGCGCCCGAGCCGCCGCCGTACCCGCCCGTCCCGTAGCCACCGGACGAACCGGAGCCTTCGGGGCGCGCGGTGCTGTAACCCCCCGTGCCGTACCCCCCTGTGCCGTACCCCCCGGTACCGGACGGGCCGCCGTACGAGGGCTGCTCGGACGACCGCCGCGAGCCCGACCACTCGCCGGTCTCACCGGGCCGTCCCGTCCCGCCCTGCCCGGCCGGAGGGGTCTGCGGGTCCCGGGTGCCGAACCAGTCGGACGATCCGTCGTTCGCCGGTCCGAAGATGGGCTTGGACGGGTCCCACCCGTCGTCCCCCTCGGGGAAGTCACTGCGATGACGTCCGCTCATGGCTGCCCTCGATTCACCCAAAACCCGGCCGATGTTCCCCGGCACTGTAGTAGTACGACATAGAGGTTACAAAGAGCGCAAAACTGTTAATGACGCAGGTCATGAGCGTATGCTTGGACGAACCTGGCATCCTGCACCACAGTAGCGGCGCGGGCACACAACGACGCCGCATGGCCGTAACCGGCCTTGCGGGCCCGGCACAATGGGGGGATGGCCACCCTGGTCCCCGTCACCGACCCCACCGACCCGCGCCTCGCCGACTACGTCCGGCTCCGCGACGTCAACCTCCGCAAGAGCCTCGAGGCCGAGCACGGACTGTTCGTCGCCGAGGGCGAGAAGGTCATCCGCCGCGCGGTGGCCGCCGGGCACCCCGTCCGGTCCCTGCTCATGGCGCGGCGCTGGGCGGACCCCCTCGCCGACCTCCTCGACGGCTTCGACGCCCCCGTCTACATCGCCGCCGACGACGTCCTCCAGGAGATCGCCGGATTCCAGGTGCACCGCGGCGCCCTCGCGTCCATGGCCCGCCTGCCGCTGCCGCCCGTCGACGCCGTCGTCGCGGACGCCCGCCGCATCCTCGTCCTCGAAGACCTCGTCGACCACGCCAACGTCGGCTCCATCTACCGGTGCGCCGCCGCCCTCGGCGTCGACGCCGTCGTCCTGTCCCCGCGGTGCGCCGACCCCCTCTACCGCCGCGCCGTCAAGGTGTCCATGGGCGCCGTCTTCGCCGTCCCCTACGCGCGCATGGCGAACCGGCGGGACGACCTCGCGAAGCTGCGCGCGTCCGGGTTCACGCTCCTCGCCCTCACCCCCGACCAGTCCGCCACCCCGCTGGACGGCGCCCCGATGGGCGACCGCGTCGCCCTCATGCTCGGCTCGGAGGGCGACGGCCTGTCGTCCCACTGGCTCGACGAGGCCGACGACCGGGTCTGCATCCCGATGAGCGCCGCCGCCATGGCGAACGGCGTCGACTCCCTCAACGTCACGGCGGCCGCCGCCATCGCCTGCCACGCGCTGCTGCGCGGCTGACGGGGGCTCAGCGGCCGAACATGCCGCGGCGCGTCCGCCGGTGCTGCCCCCGCGGCGCCCGTCCCCGCGCCATCGCGGCCCGCCGCCCCAGCCGCACCTGCGTCAGCAGCAGCCCGAACACCACGATCAGCGCCGCGAGCCACGCCACCTGCGTGCTCGCCATCCGCTCGAACGTGAGCTCCTGAGCGACCGGCGCCTTGTTCTCCCGCAGCCGGCTCTGCGGCGTCGCCGGGACCGGGTTCGGCGCCACCGACGGGCTCGGCGCCGAGATCGACGGCAGCTCCACGCCCGGGCTCCGGGCGCCGAACGACGCGTTCGGCGAGGTGTCGGGGTAGTCGGGCACGTCCACGTCGGCCGACCCGCCGGACCCCGACGAGCCCGACGACCCCGACGAGCCGCTCGACCCGGAGGAGCCGCCGGAACCGGACGAACCGGACGAACCTTCGTCGTCGTCCTTCCCGCCGGACGGGCTCGGAGACGGGGTCTTCGTCGGCTTGCCCGTGGGCTTGCCGGTCGGGCCGCCGGTCGGGGGCGGCGGAGCCTTGAACGTGACGGACGCCTCAGCGGGCACGTCCTCCTCCACGCCGGCCGCGCCGACCGTGACGACGAGGGTGACCTTGACGTCCTTCTTCGCCGACTCCGGCACCGAAACCGTCGTGATGACTTCCTTCTTGTCGCCCTTCCCGACCGTCCCGATGACGCACGCCGCCGACTCGAACGGCTCCGCGCAGTCGCTCGCCACGATCGGCTTCGGACCCGTCGACGTCGCCTTGACGCCCACGATCCGCACCTCTTCGAGCGTCCCGTCCTTCGCCGCGATGTGCGTCGTCAGCTTCGCCTCGTCCCCCACCTCGAACTTCTCGGGGGGCACCGTGACCTGCACGGCGAGTGTGCCGGGCGTCTCCGTCGGCGTGGGAGCGGGACTGTCCGAGGGGGACGTCGAAGGCGTCGGGGTCGGATCCGTGGCCGCGACGGCGGACGCACCGCCCGCCGCGAGCACCGCCGCGGCGGCGAACCCTACGAAGAGCGGTTTCACCGCCGGTCGGCAGACCACCGCCGCAGCACCTCCGTCGTCTCATGAACGGCCGTAACGCAAGGGGGGATCGGCCCCGGACACATGCGAACACGGATCCCGGCCCGGATCAACCCCCGATCAGACGAACTCCTGGCGGACGTCCTCCACCTCGGCGCGCGGCGCCCACGCCTGCCACACCCCGTGGTCGATCCGGTCGAGCCCGAGCCGCTCGGCGGCCGGAGCCCGGCCGCCGGTGTACTCCACCCGCACCCACGACTCGTGCTCGCCCACGACGACGAACGGCTCGCCGCGCCACGTGCACGCCGTCCGCACGTACCGCAGCTCCTCGACCTCCGACGCCGGGACGACCCGCCGGTACCGGCCCGGCCGCAGCTCCTCGAACCCCTCCGTCGGATCCGGCGTGTACAGCCGGACCTCGCCGTCCGCACCGGGCGACGCCTCGAAGTCCCGCCCGAGCCACCGTGCGACGTACCCGTCCCGGATCACTGCGCGGCCTCCGTCCGTCCGTCCCCGCCCTCGGCGCCCGGCTCGGGCCGCAGCCAGCCGAGCCGGTCCGGGTCGTACATCGCCACGAACCGCTCCGAACGGTCCGGCGCGAGGTAGTACATCTCCGACCCGTACGGCAGCCGGATGCTGTCCACCTTGAACTCGCGGATCGAGCCCGCGCTGCCCGGCGCGAACCCCGTCCCGACGAACGGCGCCCGCTCGACGACCCACCCGGCCTCGCCCCACGCGGCCATCTCCGCCTCCGTCGCGCCGCCGAACGGCACCCGGTAGACGTCCGGGCAGTACGCGGGCCACCGGATCACGTAGACGCCCTCGTCCCCGGGCGCGAACGGGGAGTCGTCGTAGAGCAGCCCCAGCGCCTCGTACAACTGCGCGGGCGTCTGCAACTCCGCCACGTCGCTCGTCAGATGCACGAACCCGCCGACCCGGTCGTACCCCTGCTCCAGGTACCAGGCGACATGCCCGTGCGGCACGACCTTCTGCATGATCGCGAGCTGCGACACCCGGTCGTCCGGGTCCGCGGCCGGCTGCGGCACCGGTCGCACCTCGGCCTCCGGCCGCGGCTCGCGGGGCGGCGGCGCGGCCGGCCGCGCCTGGATCAGCCCCACGCGGATCGCCCACTCGCTGAGCGCCCGCACCTGCTCCCCCCGCAGCGACGCGCCGATCCGCGTCCCCGGGTTGAGCAGCATCGCCCAGTCCTCGCGCGGCCAGGCGCCGATCAGCTCCCGGAAGTCCGCGTAGACGAACCGCGCCTCCGGCAGGATCTCGCGCAGCCGCACCAGCGACGTGAACACCCGAACCGCCGCGTCGTCCCGCAGCGCGGCGTCCCACCGGAAGTCGCGCTGGATCGGCGTCACCTCGAGCGGCGCGTCCTCCGGTATCGGGACGAGCACGTTCGCGTTCAGCAGGACCCGCAGGAAGGCGTCCGAGTCCCCCGCGAGGGTGGCGTCGTACAGCTCCTGGTCGATGCGGTTGCCGGGCTCGAACCCCGCTTCGGCGTCCGGAACGGCCCGCAGTCCGCGCCCGCCGTCCGACCCGCCCGTCCGGCCCGGAAGCCCGTAACCCCCCGACGCGCCCTGACCGGGCACATCGGACACCGCGGCCGGACCGGCGGACTGCACCGGTTGCGCATGCTCGTACCCGCCGGACGCCTGAGCCGACTCACCACCATCGGACGCCGGGGGCCGTTCGGCACCGGTCCGCCCGGGAAGCCCCCGCGGCGGCACGCGCTCACCACCGGTCGCCGCCGGGCCGTCCCCGGTGCCACCGGTGGCCTGGGCGGGGTCGCCGAGCCCCCCGGACGTCGGCGCCTGTCCGGCGCCGCCGATCACTGCCGGGCCGCTCTCGATGCCCCCGGCAGCCGCTGTGGAGGGCTCGATGCCGTCGGCGGTCTGAGCAGGCTGGCCGAGCCCGTCGGGTGCCGAGGTCTGTTCGGCGCCGCCGGGCTGGCCGGGGGCTCCCTGCGGCGGCACGTGCTCGCCGCTGGTCGCCTGGGCCGGTTGGCCGGTGAGGTCGTGCGGCTGCGCCGTGTTGCCCTCGCCCCCGGCAGCCGGGGCGTGCCCGGTGCCGCCGGTGGCCTGGGCGGGGTCGCCGAGCGCCCCGGACGTCGGCGCCTGTTCGGTGCCGCCGGGCTGGCCGGGAAGCCCGTGCGGCGATGCGTGTTCGGCGCCGCCGATCACTGCCGGGCTGTTCCCGGTGTCGCCGGTCGCCGCTGTGGAGGGCTCGATGCCGTCAGTGGTCTGAGCAGGCTGGCCGAGCCCGTTGGGTGCCGAGGTCTGCTCGGCGCCGCCGGGCTGGCCGGGGGCTCCCTGCGGCGGTGCGTGCTCGCCGCCGGTCGCCTGAGCCGGTTGGCCGGTGAGCCCGTGCGGCCGCGCCGTGTCGCCCTCGCCCCCAGCCGCTGGGGCGTGCCCGGTGCCGCCGGTGGCCTGGGCGGGGTCGCCGAGCCCCCCGGACGTCGGCGCCTGTCCGGCGCCGCCGGTCGCTGCCGGGCCGCTCTCGATGCCCCTGGCCGCCGCTGCGGAGGGCTCGATGCCGTCAGTGGTCTGAGCAGGCTGGCCGAGCCCGTTGGGTGCCGAGGTCTGCTCGGCGCCGCCGGGCTGGCCGGGGGCTCCCTGCGGCGGCACGTGCTCGCCACCGCTGGTCGCCTGGGCCGGTTGGCCGGTGAGGTCGTGCGGCCGCGCCGTGTCGCCGCTGACCCCGGCCGCCGGGGCGTGCCCGGTGCCGCCGGTGGCCTGGGCCGGTCCGACGGTAACCCCGTGTGGCGGTGCCGAATCGCCCTCGCTTCCGGCCGCCGGGCTGTGCCCGGTGCCGTCGGCGGATTGTGCGGCGTCGCCGAGGCCGTCGGGCGCCGAGGGCTGTTCGACGCCGCGGGGCTGGCCGGGGGCTCCCTGCGGCGGTATGTGCTCGCCGCCGGTCGCCTGAGCTGGTTGGCCGGTGAGCCCATGTGGCTGCGCCGGGTCGCCCCCGGCCGCCGGGGCGTGCCCGGTGCCGCCGGTGGCCTGGGCGGGGTCGCCGAGCGCCCCGAACGTCGGCGCCTGTTCGGTGCCGCCGGGCTGGCCGGGAAGCCCGTGCGGCTGTGCCGGGTTGCCGCCGACCCCGGCCGCCGGGGCGTGCCCGATGCCGTCAGTAGTCTGACCAGGCTCGCCGAGCCCGTCGGGTGCCGAGGTCTGTTCGGTGTCGGCGGGTTGGCCGGGAAGCCCGTGCGGCGGTACGTGCTCGCCACCGCTGGTCGTCTGGGCCGGTTGGCCGGTGAGGCCGTGCGGCTGTGCCGGGTCGCCGCTGACCCCGGCCGCCGGGCTGTGTCCGGTGTCGCCGGTGGCCTGGGCGTGTTGGCCGAGCCCGTCGGGTGTGGGGGCCTGTTCGGTGTCGGCGGGTTGGCCAGGGGCGCCGTTCCCGATGTCGCCGTTCGCCGCTGTGGCGGGCTCGATGCCGTCAGTGGTCTGAGCAGGCTGGCCGAGCCCGTCGGGTGCCGAGGTCTGTTCGGCGCCGCCGGTACGGCCGGGGGCTCCCTGCGGCACGTGCTCGCCACCGGTCGCCTGAGCCGGTTGGCCGGTGAGCTCGTGAGGCTGTGCAGAGTCACCCCCGCCCCCCGCCACCGCCGGGGCGTGCCCGGTGCCATCAGTGGCCTGGACGGGTTGGCCGGTGAGGCCATGGGGCTGGGCCGGGTCGTCGCTGACCCCTGCCGCCGGGCTGTGTCCGGTGCCGCCGCGGGCGTGGGCGTGTTGGCCGAGCCCGTCGGATGTGGGGGGCTGTTCGGTGTCGGTGGGTTGGCCAGGGGCGCCGTGCAGTGGTGCGTGTTCGGCGTCGCCGCTCGCTGCCGGGCTGTTCCCGTTGTCGCCGGTCGCCGTTGTGGCGGGCTCGATGCCGTCAGTGCCCTGAGCAGGCTGGCCGAGCCCGTCGGGCGCCGAGGTCTGTTCGGCGCCGCCGGTACGGCCAGGGACGCCGTGGGGCGGTGCGTGCTCGCCGCCGCCGGTTGCCTGGGCCGGTTGGCCGTGCGGCTGGGCTGGGTCGCCGCCGACTCCGGTCCCTGCCTGACCGTGCCCGGTGGTGCCTGCCGCTTGGGCGAGCTCGGCACCGCCGACGGTGGGTTGGCCGGGGAGTCCGTGCGTGCGTGATTGTTCGGCGTCGCCGGTTGCTATCGGGCCGTGCTGGGGGCCGCCGGTGGCCTGGGCTGGCTGGCCGTGTGGCTGGGCCGGGTCGCCGCCGACCCCGGCCGCCGCCTGACCGTGCCCGGTGGTGCCGGTGGCCTGGGCGGGGTTGCCGAGCCCGTCGGATGTCGGGGCCTGTTCGGTGCTGGAAGGGTGGCCGGGGAGGCCGCCTGCCGGGTCGTCCCCGACCTCGGGTCCTGCCGGGCCGTGCTGGGGGGCGCCGGGTGCCGGGGGCTGGTCGATGCTGGTGGGGTACCCGAGAAGTCCGGGGGTGCGCGCGTGCTCGTCGTCGGCCGCTTGGGCGGGCTGGTCGGTGGCGGCTTGGCCAGGGAGCCCGTGCGTGCGTGATTGTTCGGCGTCGCCGCTCGCTGCCGGGCTGTTCCCGTTGTCGCCGGTCGCCGTTGTGGCGGGCTCGTTGGCGTCAGTGGCCTGAGCACGCTTGCCGTGCCCGTCGGGTGCCGAGGTCTGTTCGGCGCCGCCGGTACGGCCGGGGGCTCCCTGCGGCACGTGCTCGCCACCGGTCGCCTGA
>NZ_QHJN01000105.1:0-27926 GCF_003947565.1 Actinomadura sp. WAC 06369
TCAACCGCCGCATGTTCTGCGGCTACTCCCCGTTCACCCAGGTCAGGGCCATGATCGGCGGGCGGGGTGACATCTGCGCCGGTCAGGGCGCGGCCGTGCGGTCCGGCCGGTTCCGGTTTTCCGGGCGTCGCGGCCTCGGCCGCCGCCGTCATCGGCCTGCTCGCGTCGTGGCCGACCGCCCGGGGCGCCGGGTGCGGCGGTCCTCGGCGGGGGCGTCCCGCCCCAGCACCACGAGCGGGATCGGGGCGGTCACCGTGGGGACGTCCCGCCGCGCCTCCTCCTCGCAGGCGGCGAGGACCCGCTCGCGCAACCAGCCGGGTGCGTGCGCTGGCGCACGCCGGGCCAGCAGCTTCGGCAGCTTGCCCTTCTCGAACGCGGTGATGAGGTCGAGCCGCGGTTCGGTGGTGCCGCGCATGAGGATGTCGAGGACGGCCCGTTCGAGCCGGGTCCGCGCGGTCGCGACGAGCTGCGCCGCGGTGTCGGGGGCGACGCCGAGCAGCCGGGCGATGTCGGGGACGTCCAGCCACTCGCCCGCCTGGAGCAGCAGGGCCTCGCGGTGGTCGGAGGGCAGCGCCGCGGCGGCGCGCAGCAGCGGGTCCGGGTCGGCGAACAGGGGTCCGCCGCGCGGGGCGAACGCGCCGCGGTCGGCGCAGACCGTCCGGGCGAGGGAGTACAGCCACAGGACGCCGTCGCCGCGCGGGGGCCGGTGGACGGCCGCGGCGAACGCGTCGCCGAGCGCGGCGGCCGCGACCTGGTCGCCGACGAGGGACCAGCAGTACGCGTAGAGGCGGTCCGCGTGCGCGTCGTAAAGCGAACCCGTGTCTGCGCGCATGTGACCTCCACGTCGTCCGCCTGCGGGGCCGGTGCCCGGTCTCCCGCACGATCGGCCCGATCGCTCGGAACCCATCCTTCGGCAGGCGCGCACACCGGTGGTGATCGGGACTGTAGCGCGTCCAGTCAAGAGGTGAGAAGTCCGGTAATGGGTGATTCGCGGAATGCCACGGACGGTGATCGGGACGGGTGCGAACCGTGATGTTCACGGAGATTTCAGGAAGATCATGAAAATCGCCGGATATCTGATGCGGTTCAGCAGGGAAGGATCCGAACCCGTCGACCGACCAGAGGAGTCAAGGGTGACCCGGCTGACCGTGGACGACGTCTACCAGCACATACACGGGGTCTGCTTCAAGACCGGCCCGCCCGGGACGGTGGGCGCCGAGACCGAGTGGTTCGTGGTCGACGCCGCCGATCCCGCCGCGCACGTCCCCGCCGCGAAGGTCCGCGCCCTCATGGACGCCGACGCCGCCGCGGCCGGGCCGCCGCCCGGCGGCAGCACCGTGACCTACGAACCCGGGGGGCAGCTCGAACTCAGCTCCGCGCCCTACCCCGGCCTGTCCGCCCTGCACGCCGCGCTCGCCGGCGACATCGCCCGCGTCCGCGACGTCCTCGCCCCGGCCGGGCTCGCCCTCGCCGGGCACGGCGTCGACCCCGTCCGCCGTCCCCGCTTCCAGGCCGAGCACCCCCGCTACCGCTGCATGCGCGACTACTTCGTCTCCGGCGGGTTCCCCGACGCGGGCGAGGCCATGATGTGCTCCACCGCGTCCGTGCAGGTCTGCGTCGACATCGGCGCCGACCGCGCGGACGCCGCCCGCCGCTGGCGGCTCGCCCACGCGCTCGGCCCCGTGCTGGTCGCCGCGTTCGCCAACTCGCCCGTCCGCGCCGGGCGCCGCACCGGGCTCCGGTCGTCCCGGCAGGGCATCTGGACCGAGCTCGACCCCTGCCGCACCCTCCCCGTCCTGCGCGACGGCGACGGCGACCCGGCCGAGGCGTGGACCCGGTACGCGCTGGACGCCCGCGTGATGCTCGTCCACACCGCGTCCGGCGAGTGGGTGTCCGACCCCGGCATGTCGTTCCTGGAGTGGCTCGGCAAGGGCGAACCCGGCCCGGACGACCTGGCCTACCACCTGTCGACGCTGTTCCCGCCCGTCCGGCCGCGCGGCTGGCTGGAACTGCGGATGATCGACGCGCTGCCCGGACCGTACTGGGCCGTCCCGGTCGCCGTCGTCGCCGCGCTGCTGGACGACCCGGCGGCGTCGGCGCTCGCCGAGGCCGCCGCCGAACCGGTCGCGGACCGCTGGGCCGAGGCCGCGCGGTCCGGCCCGGCCGACCCGCCGCTGGCCGCCGCCGCCCGCGCCTGCTTCGCCGCCGCGCTCGACGCGCTGCCCCGGCTCGGCGCGGCCGGGCTCGTCCCGCTGGTGGCCGAGTACGCCGGCCGCTACGTGGAGCGCGGCCGCTGCCCCGCCGACGACCCGGCCGAGCACACCACCGTCCACGAGGAGGACCCGGCATGCCCCCTGTGACCCGGACCGAACCGGTCCGCGACGAGGACGCCCTCAAAGAGCTGATCGCGACCGAGCTCGGCGCGTCCCGCGACCGCAGCCTCGGCCTCACCACCGACGTCCTCGCCGAGGACGACCTGGTCGCGCAGGTGTCGCCGCTGATGTCGCCGCTCGTGTGGGACCTCGCGCACGTCGGCAACTACGAGGAGCTGTGGCTGCTGCGCGCGGCGGCGGGCGCCGACGCCATGCGCCCGGAGATCGACGGGCTCTACGACGCGTTCGAGCATCCGCGCGCCGCGCGGCCGTCGCTGCCGCTGCTCCCGCCGGACGAGGCCCGCGCGTACATCTCGACCGTCCGCGCGAAGGTGCTGGACGCGCTGCCGTCCGTCCCGTTCGACACCCCGGACCCGCTCACCGGCGGCGGGTTCGTGTACGGGATGGTCGTCCAGCACGAGCACATGCACGACGAGACGATGCTCGCCACCCACCAGCTCCGCGCGGGCGCCCCCGCGCTCCTCGACCCGCCCGGCGGGACCGTCCGGGAGCCCGGCGCCCGAACGCGGGACGAGGTGCTGGTCGAGGGCGGCCCCTTCCAGATGGGGACGTCGGACGAGCCGTGGGCGTACGACAACGAGCGCCCCGGGCACATCGTGGAGGTGCCGTCGTACTACATCGACGCCGAACCGGTGTCGAACGCCGCCTACACGCGGTTCATGGACGACGGCGGGTACGACGACCCGCGCTGGTGGACGCCCGCCGGATGGGAGTGGCGCAACGGCAGCGGGAAGCGGTCCCCGGCGTTCTGGCGGCGCGAGGGCGGGCAGTGGCTCCGCCGCAGGTTCGGGCGCACCGAACCCGTCCCGCCCGGCGAGCCCGTCCAGCACGTGTGCTGGTACGAGGCGGACGCCTACGCGCGGTGGGCGGGCAAGCGGCTGCCCACCGAAGCCGAATGGGAGAAGGCCGCACGCTGGGACCCCGCCGTGCAGAGGTCCCGCAAGTACCCGTGGGGAGAGGTGTACGAAGAAGGACGCGCGAACCTCGGGCAGCGCGCGCTACGCCCGTCCCAGGAAGGCTCCTACGCGTCGGGCGCGTCCGCCTACGGCGTGCGCCGGATGCTCGGCGACGTCTGGGAGTGGACGTCGTCCGACTTCCACGGCTACCCGGGATTCCGCTCCTTCCCCTACAGGGAGTACTCGGAAGTCTTCTTCGGACCCGAATACAAGGTGCTCAGAGGAGGCTCCTGGGCGACCCATCCGCTCGCGATCCGCGGCTCGTTCCGCAACTGGGACTACCCGATCAGGAGGCAGATCTTCTCCGGGTTCCGCTGCGCGCGCGACGCCGGGACCCGCTGATGTGCCGCCACCTCGGGTACCTCGGCCCCGAACGCACGCTGCACTCGCTCGTCTACGACGGCGAGCACTCCCTCGAGACGCAGGCGTACGCGCCCCGCATGACGCAGGGCAACCTCCTCAACGCCGACGGGTACGGCGTCGGCTGGTACGCCGCGGGGGAGGCCGTCCGGTTCCGCCGGGCGCAGCCCCTCTGGACGGACGCGTCGTTCCGCGAGATCGCCGCGACCGTGCGGGCGTCGTGCGCGGTCGCGGCCGTCCGGTCGGCGACCGCCGGGTTCCCGGTGGACGAGTCGGGCGCCCAGCCGCTGCGCGCCGAAGGCCGGCTGTTCAGCCACAACGGCGTCGTGCGGGGCTACGCGGAGGTCGAGGGCCGGCTCCGCGAGCTCGCCGGCGACGTCGCGCGCGTCCCGGACGCCCGCGCCCCGCTCGACTCCGCCCCGCTGCTCGCCATCGCGGCGCGGCACTGGCGGGACGGCGCCGGGCTCGGCGCGGGCCTCGCCGCGACCGTCGCCGCCGTCACCGCGTTCGCCCCCGGCCGCTACAACCTGCTCGCCGCCGACGGCGCGGCCCTCGCCGCGACCACGTGGGGCGACTCGCTGTTCGTCCGGGAGGACGCCGACGCGATCCGCGTCGCGTCCGAGCCGCTCGACGGCGGCCCCGGGTGGAAACGCGTCCCCGACCGCAGCCTCGTCACCGCCGACCGCGCGTCCGGCGTCCGCATCGAATCCCTGTAAGGAGAACCACGTGGACCGGTTCCTGACCGCCGACGACCTCGCCAAGTCGCTCCGCGCCGACGTCCGGGAGGGCCTCACCGCCGTACCCAAGACGCTCCCGCCCAAGTGGTTCTACGACGAGCGCGGCAGCGAGCTGTTCGAGCAGATCACCGCGCTCGACGAGTACTACCCGACGCGGCGCGAGCGGGAGATCCTCACCGCCCGCGCCCCCGACATCGCCGCCGCGACCGGCGCCCGCACCCTCCTGGAGCTCGGCGCCGGGTCGGGCGAGAAGACCCGGCTCCTCCTCGACGCCCTCTCCGGCACCCTCCGGACCTACATACCCGTGGACGTCAGCGCCGACTTCCTCGAGGACGCCGCCCGCGGCATCGCCGCCGACCACCCGGGCCTCGCGGTCCGGCCCGTCGCCGCCGACTACGAGCAGCACCTGCACCTGCTCCCCGGCGGGGAGCGCACGCTCGTCGCGTTCCTCGGCGGGACGATCGGCAACATGCCGCCCGCCGCCCGCATCGGCTTCCTCGGCGGCATCGGCGCCGCGCTCGGCGACGACGGCTTCCTCCTGCTCGGCGCCGACCTCGTCAAGGACCCCGGCCGGCTCGTCCGCGCCTACGACGACGCCGCCGGCGTCACCGCCGAGTTCGACCGGAACGTCCTGCGGGTGCTGAACCGCGAACTGGACGCCGACTTCGACCCGTCCGCGTTCGAGCACGTCGCCTGCTGGAACGCGGCGGAGGAGTGGATCGAGATGCGGCTGCGCTCCCGCCGCGACCAGGACGTGCGCATCGGCGGCCTCGACCTCGACGTGTCGTTCGCCGCGGGCGAGGAGATGCGCACCGAGATCTCCGCGAAGTTCCGGCGCGACCGCCTCGAGAGCGAGCTGGGCGCCGCGGGCCTCGCCCTCACCGAGTTCTGGACCGACCCCGCCGGCGACTTCTCGCTCAGCCTCGCCCGTCCCGCGTGACGCCGCCGGCTACGGCGCCTGCCGCACCGGCGCGGACAGCCCCAGGCGCTCGACGGCGGCGGCCAGCCGGGACGCCAGGTAGCGGTGGCCCTCCGGGGTGGGGTGGGTGCCGTCCGCCTTGATGTACCGGGACGCGTTGCCGCCCACCCGGCCGCCGGTGATCCACTGCTCGGCGAGCGGGTCGACGAACGGGATGCCGAGCCGCCCCGCGAGCTGCTGCAGCGCGTTCCGGACGCCGAGCACCTGCGGCGTCGGGGTCCCGTTGCCCCACATCGGCCCCATCAGGAGCAGGCGCGTGCCGGGCCACCGCTGCGCCGCGCGGTCCAGCAGCGTCCGCGCGGCCGCCGCGACCTCCGCGGGCGGCACCCGCCGGTCGTTGTGGCCGCCGGACACCACCAGCATGTCCGGCGCGGGCCGCCAGCCGAGCTGCATCTCGAACAGGCCCAGGAAGTCGTCGCGGCCGTTCGTCGTCTTCACGAACCCGGTGCCGCCGCGCCCGCCGACGATCACCTGCCAGCCGAGCAGCCGCGCCGTCCCGGACGCGTACGTCTCCTCCGGCGCGACCCCGACCTCGCCGACCGTGTAGCTGTCGCCGAGGAACATCACCACGGGCGGCGCGGTCCGCGGGGCGCCCGACGCCGGTGCGGACGGCTCGTCCGCCACGGCGGAGCTGTGCACCGGGTTGGCGACCGCCGAGCAGCCCGCGACGGCCCACGGGCCGGCCAGCACGGCAAGGCACAGCGTCAACGCCGCGCCGCGACGGGCGCGGCGAAGGTACATGGAGACCGTCCAAGAACTGGGGGATGCATCCGTATCTTACTGATCCGGACACCCTCCCGTGAGCGGACCGCCCGCGCCCCCCGCCGCGTGTCGCCCGTCCGGAGGTCTGACCTACACCGGCCGTTCACCCGCTCCTCACGTCCGGGTACGCGCCGGGAAACCCGGCGCCGAGAGGGTTCCGCCGGTGACCCGACACGAATCCCCGCCCGCGGACGCGGCGCCGCCGACGGCGGTCCGGTCCCGGCCCGACCTCCCCCCGCCCGCCCTCCCCCCGGACGACCGCCCCCCGCGGGACGCGGGCCCGCGGGACCTGCCGCCGCTCCCCGCGCCCGGACGCCCCGGGCACGGCCGGCTCCGCGAGCTGGACCTGCTGCGCTTCCTCGCGGCGGTCGCGGTGGTGCTGTACCACTTCACCGGCTTCGACGGCGCCGGCCCGTGGCCGGAGCCCTCGCTGGACGTCTTCCCCGGCCTCGGCGCCGTGACGAGCCACGGGTACCTCGGCGTCGACCTGTTCTTCGTCATCAGCGGATTCGTGATCCTGCTGAGCGCGTGGGGACGCGGGCCCGGCGAGTTCGGCGTCTCCCGCCTCGTCCGCCTCATGCCGGCGTACTGGTTCAGCGTGCTGCTCGGCGCCGCCGTGTACGCGGTGTTCCGGATGGGGCACGGCGCGCCGGGCCTCGTCATCCCCAACCTGACGATGCTGCAGGGCGGTCTCGACGTCCGGAACGTGGACGCCGTGTACTGGACGCTCTGGGTCGAGCTCCACTTCTACGTGCTCGTCGCCGTCCTCGCTGGAATCGGCATCACGTACCGCTCCTGCCTCGTCTTCATGGCCGCCTGGCTGTTCGGCGGCCTCTACGCCAACCAGGCGGACAACGAACTGCTCCAAGTCATGCTGCTGCCGACGTGGAGCCCGTACTTCATCGGCGGCATGGCCCTGTTCATGATCTACAAGTTCGGCCCCACCCTGCTCCTGTGGGGATACGTCGCCGTGTCGTGGCTCCTGGCCCTGCACTGGGGCGCGTGGCGCGCGCGCACGGCGTGGGAAGAGGCGAACGAGATCGCCGTCGGCGTGGCCGTCACCGGCATCTTCGCGCTGATGAGCCTCGTCGCGCTGGGCAGGCTCAGGTGGATCCGCTGGCGCGGGCTGACCGTCCTCGGCGCGCTGACCTACCCGCTGTACCTCGTGCACTCGCAGCTCGCCCTGCCGCTCGTCGACGCCCTGTACCCGGCCGCCGGCCGCTGGGGCGCGCTCGCCGCCACCGTCGCCGCGTCCCTGCTGCTGTCCTACGCCGTGCACCGGCTGGTGGAGGGCCCCGCCGCGCGCTGGATGAAGGCGCGCCTCCGCGCGTCCCTCGAACCGGTGCGCGCCGCCGGGGCGGCCGGCACTAGGTTGGCGCGGCATGAGGCTCTGGGTGGACGCCGCGGTCCTGGCATCGACGGCGGCGACCCTCGCGGCGACCGCCCGCCCAAGGTTCCACCCCACCCCGCCCCATGACGACCACCGAAACGACGACGAAGACCCGCGTCCGGGGGGCGACGTCCCGCGCCGGGGGGTCCTTCTCCCGGGCGGCCTGAGGAACGAAGGCCGACCGGTTCCCTCCCGGTTCGCGTGCCCAGAGGTCGTCCTGGGGATCGTTGTGGCGCTCGTGTACGTGAACCAGGTGCTGTTCACGGTCTACGTGCTCCGGGTGCACGGCGGCGACGCCGCGTTCGTGGCGCGGTACCTGCCCGAGGGGTGGTTCGCGCTGGCGGACGGTCCGGCGATGCGGGCGGTCGCCGAACGGGTTCCCGGGCCCGAACTGCTGGCTCCGTCCGTCCTGCGGGTGCAGGCGTTCCTCGAACTGCCCTTCGTGCTGCTCGCCTACGTGACGGTCCTGCGGTGGCTGGACCGCGGGCTGTACCGGCGCGTCGCGGGGTCGTGGCTCGTCTGGGCGGCGTCCCTGTCGTACACGTTCGTGTTCTGCGCCGTGGAGTGGGGGCTGCGCAACCCGTACACGACCGAGGACATCGCGATCCGGGTGTGCGCGGCGGCGGTCACGCCCCCGCTCGTCCGGTGGCTCGCGCGGCGGGACGGGGACGGCGGCCCGCGGGTCTCGTCGCCCGCGCGGCTCCTCGCCTTCGCCGCGTCCGTCTGGGCCTTGGGCCACCTGGTGCTCACGGTGTACGACACCGCGCTGCTCTACAACCTCGGGCATCTGGGCGGGCGGCTGCCGGGGGCGGTGGCCGCCGCGGCCGTACTCGCGGCGGCGCGCCTGGCGGCCGGGCGGCTGCCCGGCGGCGAGCCGGGACGGGCGGTGGCGAGCGTGCGGCACGCGCTGCGGTACGCGCTCGTCCTGTTCCTGGTGCCCGCGCTCGCGGTCCGGTACGGCCCGAACCTGGGCTCGCCGCCGCTCGCGGGCGCGGCCGGGCTGCTGGTGTGCGGCGCGGCGGCGGGGCTCGCGCTGCGGGCGGCCCTGGCGGGCGCCGGTCCGCGCCGGACGCTCCTGTGGTGCGGGCAGGCGTCCGCCGCGCTCGCCGCGGGCGGGCTCGCGGGGTTCGCCGCCGTCCGCGCGGTGACGGACGTGTACTACGAGGCGGGCCTGCTCAGGGGCGCGGCCGTGTGCTTCGGCACGGCCGTCGCCGTGTGCGCGGTGACGGACCGGTGGCTCGACGGGCGCCCTGTCGGCCCCGCCGCCTAGGGTGTGAAGGATGGCGGCGAGGGGGAAACGCGCGACCATCCGGGAAGTGGCCGAGGAGACGGGCCTGTCGCCCGCCGCCGTCTCGTACGCGCTCCGCGGCGTCCAGACGTCGGAGGAGACGCAGGCGCGGGTCCGCGCGGCCGCCGAGCGGCTCGGCTACGAGGCGCACCCGATCGCCCGCGCGCTCGCCAGCGGGCGCACCGGGCAGATCGGGCTGCTGTGCGGCTCGCTGGAGGACTACTGGCAGCAGTCGCTCGCGGTCGGCATCGGCCGCGCGCTGCTCGCCCGCGACCGGTACGCCCTCATCGTCGACGCGGGCGGCGACCCGGAGCGGGAGCTCGCGCTCGCCCGGCGGCTGCGCGACCAGCGGGTGGACGGCCTCATCGTGCAGCCGCTCGACCCGGCCGCCGCGCTGTGGGCCGAGATCGGCGGCGCCCTGCCGGTGGTGTCGATCGGGGACGCGCTGCACGGCGGGCGGTCGCACGGCGAGGTCGTGTTCGACAACCGGCGCGGCGTCACGCTCGCCCTGGAGCATCTGCGCGGCCTCGGGCACCGGCACCTCGCGGTGTTCACCGCCACCCGCGCCAGCACCCCGGACCGTCCGGCGGACGTGCACGTCGACGCCGAGGCCGGACGGCTCGGGCTGCGCGCGGACGTCGTCGCGGTCCCGCAGGGCCTCGCCGCCGCGACGGACGCCGCGCTGCGCGTGCTCGGGCGGCCGGACCGTCCCTCGGCGGTGTTCTGCTTCACCGACTCGATGGCCTACGGCGTGTACGCCGCGACCCGGGAACTCGGCCTGGACGTGCCGGGCGACGTCGCCGTCTGCGGGTACGACGACCATCCGATGTCGGCGCTGCTGACCCCGCCGCTGACGAGCGTCGACTGGGACATCGACGGCATCGTCGAGGCGGCCGTCGGGCTGGTCGTCGGCGGCGTCGACGGTGCCGGCGACGGCGCTGCGGGCGGCGGGGCCCGGGGCGGCCGCGTCGTCCGCGAACCGGCGCTGCGCGTCCGGACGTCGACGGGCGGTGAATGAGGCGACCGTCACATCGAGTCGGGCTATCGGCCTGTATAGGCGACGTTTCGGTCATATTGGGGCGCTGCACGTGCGGTACCCATTGGCTACGGTTGGGCAGATGGCCGAAATCGAACATCGGCGTCTCCGGCGCCCAGCGAGGACGTGATCCCGTTTGATCACCTTTGAGGGCGTCACCAAGCGCTACCCCGACGGCACCGTCGCGCTCGACGACGTCAGCCTGGAGTGCCCCACCGGCCGGATCACCGTGTTCGTCGGGACGTCCGGCGGCGGCAAGACCACCGCGCTGCGCACCATCAACCGGATGGTCGACCCCACCGCGGGCCGGGTGCTCATCGACGGCCGCGACGTCCGCGACCGCAAGCCCGCCGAACTCCGCCGCGGCATCGGCTACGTCATCCAGCACGCCGGGCTGTTCCCGCACCGCACCGTCGAGGACAACATCGCGACCGTGCCCCGGCTGCTGGGCCGGAAGAAGAAGGAGACCCGCGACCGGGCCCACGAGCTCATGAAGCTCGTCGGGCTGGAGCCGGCGATGGCGAAGCGCTACCCGTTCCAGCTCTCCGGCGGGCAGCAGCAGCGGGTGGGCGTGGCGCGCGCGCTCGCCGCCGACCCCCCGATCATGCTGATGGACGAGCCGTTCAGCGCCGTCGACCCGGTCGTCCGCGCCGAACTGCAGGACGAGTTCCTCCGCCTCCAGGACGAACTGCACAAGACCATCGTGTTCGTCACCCACGACATCGACGAGGCGATCAAGCTCGGCGACCGCATCGCCGTGTTCCGGACGGGCGGCGAGCTCGTCCAGGTCGACAGCCCGCGGAACCTCCTCGCCCGCCCCGCCGACGACTTCGTCGCCGGGTTCATCGGGCACGACCGCGGCATCCGCAGCCTCTCGTTCGTCCCCGCCGCCGAGGCGCCGCTGTCCGAGCGGGGCATCCTGCCCGCGGACGCGCCGGTCGAGCAGGCCCGGGACGCCGCGGACGGCTGGACGCTCGTCGTCGACGTCGCGGGCCGCCCGCTCGGCTGGGCCGCCGCCGACGCGCTCCCCGCGGAGGGCGTCCTCGCCGACGCGCGGCTCGCCCCCATCGGGCACTCGTTCTCCATCGAGGGCGACTCGCTGCGCGCCGCGCTGGACGCCGCGATCCTGTCGCCGTCCGGCCGGGCCGTCGCGGTGGACGGCGAGGGGCGCGTGCTGGGCCTCGCCGACCAGGCCGACCTCGGCGCCGCGATCAGCGCCTCCGGCACCCGCGTGCGGCCCGAGTCCCCGCCCGAGTCCCCGCCCGCGGCGCCGTCCGCGCCGTCCCCCGCGGCCACGGTGCCGGGCGGCGAGGACGGGGCGTCCGCCTGATGGAGATCGACTGGGGCTGGATCGGCGAGCACACCGCCGACCTGTCCGAGAACGCCCTGCTCCACCTCCGCCTCGCGCTCCTGCCGGTGCTGTTCGGACTGCTGATCTCGCTGCCGCTCGGCGTGCTGTGCCGCCGCTACGGCTGGCTGTACCCGCCGGCGCTGACGCTCGCGAACGTCCTGTACGCGATCCCGTCGCTGGCGCTGTTCATGGTCTTCATCCAGTACACCGGGCTGACCCCCTCCACGGTGATCATCCCGCTGACCCTGTACAGCCTGTCGGTCCTCGTCCCGAACGTCGTGGACGGCCTCGGCTCGGTGTCCGAACCCGTGCGGCAGGCCGCCACCGCGATGGGCTTCGGCCCGCTGCGCCGGCTGGTCCGCGTCGAGCTGCCGATCGCCGTGCCGGTCGTCATCGCCGGGACGCGCGTCGCCGCCGTCTCGTCCATCAGCCTCGTCGCCGTCGGGCAGCTCATCGGGCAGGGCGGCCTCGGCTACGACATCGTCCGCGGGTACCAGCTGCAGTTCCCGACGCAGATCCTCGCCGCCTCGGTGCTGATCGTCGCGCTCGCGCTCGTCACCGACGCGCTCCTCGTCGCGCTGCAGCGCTTCCTGACCCCGTGGGCCCGCGCGCGAGGTGCGTCATGAACGATGTGTGGAACCAGATCGACCTGTCCTGGACGTGGCTGACGTCGGGCGAGCAGTGGGAGGGCGAGGGCGGCATCCCGCACCGCCTCTGGCAGCACCTCGTCTACAGCGGGACGTCGCTGTTCTTCGCCGCGCTGATCGGGCTCGCGCTCGGCCTGCTCGTCGGGCACACCGGCCGCGGCGGGTTCCTCGCGACCGGCGTCGCCAACATCGCCCGCGCGATCCCCACGTTCGGGCTCGTCCTGGTCATCGTCGTGATCGACTACAGCATCACCCCGGTCCTGATCGCCCTGGTGGCGCTGGCCGTCCCGCCGATCCTCGTCAACACCTACGAGGGGGTCCGCGGCGTCGACGCCGACGCCCGCGACGCCGCGCGCGGCATGGGCATGACCGGGTGGAGCGTCCTGTGGCGCGCCGAGCTGCCGATGGCGATGCCGCTGATCCTGCTCGGCCTGCGCACGTCCGCGATCCAGGTCGTCGCCACCGCGACCCTCGCCGCCTACCCCGGCTTCGGGGGCCTCGGCCGCTACATCATCGACGGACTCGCCCGCAACGACTACCAGCTCGTCGTGGGCGGCACCGTCCTCGTCGTGGCGCTCGCGCTGCTCGTCCAGCTGGTCTTCGCGGTGCTGCGCCGCCTCCTCGTCTCCCCGGGCCTGCTCGGAACGGCCCGCTCCTGACCGTCCCCACGGAAGGAAACGCACACCCATGAAGAAGATGATCCGCGGCGCGGTCGTGGGCCTCGCGGCCGCACTCGCCCTGACCGCCTGCGGCGGCGGGGACGACTCGGGCGACAACCCCCTGGCCGGCGGGGGCGGCGACGCGTCCGCCGTCACCGTCGGCAGCGCCAACTTCCCCGAGAGCGCGCTCCTCGGCGAGATCTACGCGCAGGCCCTCGAAGGCAAGGGCGTCAAGGTCGAGCGCAAGTTCAACATCGGCGCCCGCGAGGTCTACTACGACCAGGTCGTCAAGGGCGGCATCGACGTCATGCCCGAGTACAACGGAGCCCTGCTGACCACCTCGGTCGACCCGAAGAGCACCGCCGCCACCACCGAGGAGATCAACAAGGAGCTCACCGCGAAGCTGCCGGACGGCGTCGCGATCCTCGCCTCCGCGGCGGCCGAGGACAAGGACTCGGTCACCGTCACCAAGGAGACCGCGCAGAAGCACGACCTGAAGACGATCGAGGACCTGGCGTCCGTCGCGGGGCGGATGACGATCGGCGGGCCGTCCGAGTTCAAGACCCGCCAGCAGGGCCTCGTCGGCCTCGAGAGCCAGTACGGGCTGAAGTTCGAGAAGTTCCAGCCGCTGGACGCCGGCGCCCAGGCGACCCTCGTCGAGCTGCTCGTCGACGACGAGATCCAGGCCGCCGACCTGTTCACCACCGACCCCATGATCGCCGAGCACGGCCTCGTCGTCCTGGAGGACCCGAAGCACGTGTTCAGCGCCCAGAACGTCACCCCGCTCGTCTACGAGAAGGGCGTCGACGAGCAGGCCCGCACGGCCCTCGACGCCGTGTCCGCCAAGCTCACGACGCAGCACCTCCTCGACATGATGAAGCGCATCGTCGTCGACAAGGACGACCAGGAGAAGGTCGCCGAGGAGTGGCTCAAGCAGAACGCCCTCGCCTGACGATCCGGACGCCGTGGACCCCGGGCCGCCCGCGCGGCCCGGGGTTCCCGCTATCCGGGAAGGAGCCCGAGGATCGTCTCCGCCTCCTCGGCGTACGCGCCCGCGCCCATGGCGCGGACGGTGTAGTACCCCTCGTTCAGGACCCGCAGGAACGCCGCGCCCTCCGGCGACACCGCCCCCGCGCCGCGGACCGCGTCCGCGAGGAACAGCAGGACGAACGCGATCTCGTCGAGGACGCCGCCCTCGGCACCGTCGGACAGGGCGTTGACGAGGACCGCGGCGACCGGCGCGGCGGGCGCCGCGAGCCCCGCGTCGCCGCCGCCCAGATGGTCGACGAGCCCCGACCCGTCCCCGCCCCCGGCCAGCAGGGACGCGACGGCGTCCCGGACGTGGGCCGCGTCGCGCCCGCACCCGCAGCGCAGGGACGTCCAGTCGCGGCGTTCGAGCTCCAACACGGCGAGCGGGTAGTCGTACAGGTCCGCGTTGGCCTTCAGCAGGCGGGACTTCTCCGACATCGGCCGCTCAGCCCTCCCCGTACATGCGCGCGTAGTACGCCCGGCGGTCGTCGTCCTCGTCCAGCGCCTCCAGGACGTCCCGCGCGAACGCGGTCTCCCCGTGCTCCAGCTCCCGGTACAGGACGGACGTGCCCCGCACCAGCCGCGGGAAGCACTCGTCGGCGTAGGGCCCCTCGCCGCCGGCGATGCGCCAGAGGTTCTGCAGGATGTCGCGCCGCAGCCCCGGCGCGACGTCGCACAGCAGCGCCTGGAGGAGCACGCCGATCATGGGCACCGCGGCCGCGTACACGTACGTGTCGTACTGGATGTGCCCTTCGAGGTCGAAGCCGAGCTCGCGGGCGGGCGAGTCGGGGTCGGCGGCGTCCCGTATCGCGGACGCCAGATGCTCGCCCGTCTGCCCGCACTCGCACCGGACGCGGTTCCACGGGACGGCGTCGAGCTCACGTTCGAGCAGCGCGAACGCGTGGCGGGCCTGCGCGTCCGAGATGGCGGGCCGGTTCGTCATGCCCAGGCACCTCCCGGGTCGGCCGAGGTGCCCGGCGCGAACCGGTCACGGGGGAAGATGCTCTGGCACGTCGTGCAGACGGCGCGCTCCTGCCATGCCTTCCCGCCCGGGAAGTTGTCCATCTTGTCGAGCATGAGCGCCCGCGTGAACTGGACGTCGTTCATGTTCCACCCCGTTCCCACCAGGATGTTCGGCTCGGCGCAGTTCCCGCGCCCCGAGGTCGTGACCGCGACTTCGCCCGTCCGCGTGTTGACGGCGCCCACCCAGGTCTTCCCGCGCGCCTTGCCTTCGGAACCGAACGCCTCGTTCGTGAGCATGTTCCGCGCGGCGGCCATCCGGTCCTCCAGGTTCCACGGCCCCTTCGGCGCGTTGCGGACCAGGGGCGGCTCGTAGTTGTCCCGGGCCGACACCCGGCCGCGCGTGCCCCGCTCCGGTCGGTTGTCGGTGATCGTACCGTTCGGCCCCGCGCTGAACCGGGGCGAGAGGCCCAGCGGGTCGATCCACGTCGTGGGATTCGGGACGTACGCGTGCGCGTTCGGCTGCGGCGCCAGCCCGAGCGGGTCCGGGGACGCGTACCCGCCGCTCTCCGGGTCGTAGTACCGGTTGAGGTTGTAGTTCAGCCCCGTCTCCGGGTCGTGGTACTGACCGGGATGGCGCAGCGGGCACGGGCTGGGCCGGGCCGTCGTCGGGACGTCCCACGGCGTGGCGGGCGGGACGGGCGCGGCGGTGCCGTCCGGGGAGACGAGTTCGGTGGGCGCGCCGGTGAGGTTCGTGACGATCGCCCGGAACTCCCGGTCGATCCACTGCTGCGGCGCGGACGCCGCCCGCGCGGCGCTCGTCTGCGCCACCGGCGTGTGGGTCCCCGGGGTGTAGTCCCAGGTGGTGACGCGGGAGGCGCCGCCGCCGATGTGCACCTGCTCGGCGAGCCGCGTCCCGTCCCAGGCGAACAGGTACACCTCGGGGGAGGGGCCGCCGCCGGGCGCGAGGCGCTGCTTGGCGGTGCGGCGGCCGAACGGGTCGTAGTGGTAGCTCCAGCGGGTCCCGTCCGGGGTCTCGGTGCCGACGAGGCGGTCCTCGGCGTCCCAGTGGAACCGCCACCGCAGCCGCTTGCCGGACAGCGTGACCCGCTCCCGCAGCACCAGCCGGCCCTGCGCGTCGTGCTCGTAGCGGGTCCGGCCCGCGCTCCGCACGAGCGTCCCGGCGTGGGCGAGGGCGCCGCCCCCGGCGGTGTCCGGATCGGCCGCCGGGTGCTCGGCGCGGGCGAGGTTGCCCGCGTCGTCGTAGGCGTACCGCTCGCTCCACCCCCGCGCCTGGACGGCGGTGATGCGGCCGCGCCCGTCCAGGGTGTAGCCGCGGTCGCCGGCGAGCCGGTCGGTGACGCCGGTGAGCCCGCCGTCCGGCCGGTACGCGTACGTGCGGTGCTGCAGCAGCCGGGCCCCTTCGCCCGGCGCGGCGGGCGCACCCCACACGGTCTGGCCGGTGACGCGGTGCGCCGCGTCCCAGCGCTGGACGAGCGCGGCGGCCGCCCCGATGCGGCGCTCGGTCTCGCGGCCCGCCGCGTCGTACCCGAACGCGAGCGCGTGGCCGCCGGTCGACAGGCTCGTGGGCAGGCCCGTGGGGTCGTGCGTCCAGGTGGACCGGACGCCGGACGGCGTGGTGCGGGCCAGGACGCGGCCCAGCGGGTCCCGCTCGTAGGCGACGGTCGCGCCGTTCACCGTCTCGGTGAGCAGGTCGCCGAGCGGGTCGTAGGTGCGGACGACCGTCGCGTCGCGGTTCCGCGCCTCCGTCACGCGCCCCATGGCGTCGTGCGCGAACGTGGTCACCTTGCCCGCCGCGTCCGTCCGGACGGTGTTGCCGAGCACGTCCCGCGTGAACGCCGTCGTCTCGCCCGCGCCGTTGGTGCGCGTGACGAGCCGCCCCGCCGCGTCGTAGCCGTAGCGGACGGTGCGCCCGTTGAAGTCGGTCTCGGCGAGCAGGTTGCCGTTCGGGTCGTACTCGTACGTCCACGACATCCCGCCGCCGGTGGTGACGGAGGTCAGGTGCATCTCGGCGTCGTGCGCGAACGCGAGCGTGGAGCCGTCCGGGCGGGTCACCCGGACCGGCAGGTCCAGCGGGCCGAACTCGGCGCGGGTCGTCTGCCCGAGCGGGTCCACGTGCTCGACCTGGTTGCCCTCGCCGTCGTAGCGCCAGCGGTCGGCGGCCCCGTCCGGGTGGGTGCGCGACAGGAGCCGCCCCTCGACCGTCCACTCCAGCCGCGTCACCCCGCCGACCGGGTCGGTCAGCGAGACCGGACGGCCGAGCGCGTCGAGCTCGGTGCGGGTGACGGCCCCCGTCGGATCGGTGATCGCGACCGTCCGTCCGGCCGCGTCGGTCTCCGCGCGGGTGGTGTGCCCGAGCGCGTCGGTGACCGCCGCGACGGCGCCGTTCGCGGTGTACTCGGTCGTCGTGGTGTTCCCGGCGGGGTCGGTGACGCGGACCGCGTTGCCCCGCTCGTCGTACTCCTGCGTCCACACCGCCCCGTCGGCCGCGACGAACCGGACGGGGAGGTTCAGCTCGTTGTACTCGGCGGACGCGCTCGTCCCGTCCGGGTAGCCGACCCGGACGAGGTTGCCCCGCTCGTCGTAGGAGTAGGTGGTGGTCGCGCCGAGCGGGTCCGTCGTCGACAGGAGGCGGTCGAACTCGTCCCACGCGGACCGGGTGGCGTTGCCGAGCGGGTCGACCACCTCCACGACCTGGTGGCGCTCGTTGTACCGGTAGACGGTCGTGTGGCCGCGCGCGTCGGTGACCCGGGTCAGGGCGTTGTCCGGGTCGAACGCCAGCGTCGCGCTCAGCACCCCGTCGGACGACTCGGTGCGGACGGCGCGCCCCTCGCCGTCGTACGCGTAGCGGAACCAGTGGCCGTTGCGGTCGGTCCACCCGGTGAGGCGGTGCTCGTCGTCGTACCGGAACCGCTGGGGGAGGCCCGAGGAGTCGAACACCTCGGTGAGGTCCGCGGTCCGCGGGTCGTAGCCGAACCGGCGCAGGACCGTTCCGTCCGGGGTCCGCAGCGCGCCGACGCGGCGCTCCTCGCCGAACGGCACGGTGTCGACGACGACCCGGTACCCGCCCGAGTGCCGCACCTCCGCGAGGACCCGGTCCTCGTACACGAACTCGATGCGGTTGCCGTTGCGGTCGGTGACGGCGGTGAGGGGCAGCCGCGACCAGCCGGTGTCGGCGCCGGGCGCCGGGAAATGCAGGCTGACGCCGGTCCGCGGGTTCGTCAGCCGGTACCCGCCGTCGCCGGTGAGGACGAGCGGCTCCCGCGGGCCCGCCTCCGGGAGGAACTCGACGTTCGGCACCAGCTGCTGCGGATACGTCCGGACGGACCCGTCCTCCTGGAGGAACCGCACGCCCGTGCCGTCCAGTTCCAGGGCGATGTCCAGCGTCGACGCCCACGAGGGCCCGAACAGGGCGCCCGCCCGGTACGTCGAGATGTGGGTGCGCTGGAGCGTCAGCGGCAGGACGCCCGGGAGCGTGACGTCCGTCTGGGAGAGCAGCACCTCGCCCGCGACGATGCCGACCGGGTCGCTGGCCGCCGGGGTGTTGCCGGTCGGCCGCCCCTGCGACTGCGGGTTGCCGCCGTTGCGCGGGTTCCCGTTCCGGCCGGACGGGCGCGCGGGCCGGCTCGGTCCGGGCGGGAGCGCGGGCCGGTCCCCGGACCCCGTGCGGCGCGGCGCGGGGAACGTCGCCCTGCCGAAGACGCCGCCGGCCCCCGAGGCCGCGTTGCCCCTGCGGCCCCCGTTGCCGCCCCCGTTGCCGTTGTTGCCCCTGCGGCCGCCCATGCACGACCCCCATCACGTGCGAGGAGCGGGAGGCTCCGTGGTCGTTCAAGATCAAGTCGGGCTTTTCGGAGAATAGCCGCGGCGGCGAGACATGCGCAAAACGTCCCGTCTCGACCGACTTTGCCGGGTCGGCGACCGTCCGGTCACCCACCGTCCGCGCGGTCCGGCCGGGCCGGTCGCGCCCCGGACCGCCCGGCGGCGACGAAGGCGCTTTTGGTTTGACGATCGGTGCGACTTTTGCGTTGAATGGACGGCGGTGCCGCGTGGCGTGCGCAAGAGTGCCCGACGAGGACAGGGGCCAGGCCGCGTAACGACCGGGCGAGCACCGGAAGCCCGAAGGGAATGATGCAGGTGGCCGCCTCTCGCACGGACCGCGCCTAGCCGCATCGCGCCGTTCTGACCTGCGCCCATGTGAGCCTGGGCGCCGTCTGCCGCGCCCTGACGCGTCGTATCGCCGCACCCGTACCTCCCAGGCGCCTTTCGGCCGCCCATTGAACGGGTCCGTCCATTTCCCGGATTCACTCCGCATTGCGTTCCGGCATGCGGAAAAACGAAACGAAGGCACGCATTGACCGAACCGACCGACGATTCCGCCACCGGCCCGACGACGACCCGCGTCAGCGGGCCCGACACGTTCGACACCGTCGTCGCCGCCATGGGCGCCCTGACCGCCGACCCGCCGCCGATGCCCCCGGACGCCGACACGTCCGAGCCGTTCGCGCTGCCCGTGCCGGGCCGGTGGGCGAACGGGTCCGGACGCACGCCCCGGGAGGCGGGCGTGGTCCTGTACGTGCACGGCGGCGGCTTCGAGCAGAGCAACCCCGAGTTCGAGCACGCGATGGCGTACCGCCTGTCGAAGGCGGCGGGCCGTCCGGCGTTCGCCATCGACTACTCGCTGGCCCCGGAACACCCCTTCCCGGCCGCGCACGACGAGGTGGTCGCCGTCTACCGCGCGCTGCTGGCCGAGGGCGTCCCGCCCGGACGCACCGTGCTGTTCGGCGAGTCGGCCGGTGCGACGCTCGTCCTGGGGGCGCTGCTCGCCGTGCGCGCCGCGGGCGTGCCGCTCCCGGGCGCGGCGGTGCCCGTCTCACCGATCGCGGACCTGACGCTGGCGAGCCCGTCGATCGACGCTCCCGCGGGCCCGGACATGATCGGCCGCGACGTCCTGGAGCACATCGTCGGCCGCTACCTGGGCGGGCGGCCGAACGACCGAGCGCCGCAGTCGCCCCTCCACGGCGACCCGGCGGGCCTGCCGCGCCTGCTCCTCGTCGCCGGCGGCAACGAGGTCCTGCTGGACGACGCGCGGCGCTTCGCCGAGGCCGCGGCCGGAGCGGGAGTCGAGGTCGCGCTGGACGTCTACGACGGCATGCCGCACGCGTTCCACCTGGCCGCCCTCCTGGAACCGCGGCCCCCGGTGGGCGCCGCGTTCCTGGAGCGCCTGTCGTCCTGGCTGGACCGGTCCGAGCGGGACGCCCCCGCCTGACCCGCGAACCCGAAGAGCCCGCCGCCCGCCCCGGGCGGCGGACTCTCCCGCGTTTCGGGCGGGCGCCTACGCGTCCGCCGCGCGGTCGTAGGTGAGGACGACCAGGCCGCTGTCCAGCACCGTGTGGTCGGCGAGCACCCAGGTGCGCGGGTCGAAAGCGGCGTCGCGGCCGAACAGCGGGACGCCGGCGCCGATGGTGAGCGGCGCGACCTTCACGACGAGCCGGTCGATCTCCGCGTACAGGGCGCCCGCGAGCGCGCCCCCGCCGATGATCCAGATGTCCTTGCCGTCCTCCTCCTTCAGCTCCCGCACCGTGGCCGCGGGATCGCCGGAGACGAGCCGGACGGCGGGGTCGGGGCTCTCGGTCATGGTGCGGGAGAACACCAGGTGCCGCAGGTGCGGGTAGGCGTCGGCGACGCCCTGCGCGAGCCCGACCTCGTACGAGCGCCGCCCCTCCAGGACGGTGTCGAAGCGGGAGCCGGGGTCGGTGACGCCCATCGCCTCCCGGGCCGGCCCGGGCAGGGTCTCGGGGAACTCGGCGATGATGTACCGCACGTAGTCGTCGGGAATCGGCCAGAACCCGCCCGGCCCCGTGGGATCGGCCCCGTCCGGTCCCGCGACGAAGCCGTCCAGCGTGGACGCGATGTAGTAAACGAGCTTCCGCATGCCGGCAGCCTCTCCTCACATGATCAAGGGCATGATCATATGGCCGCGTGCGACCCCTTCCCCGTGCCGGGCTCACCGATCCGGCGGCCGTCGCCCGGCAGGCGGCGGCGGGATCCGATTCCCTCGACCCGCGTTTCGGCGTGCTCGACGAGCCGGTCACCGCGTCGGCGGGGTGGCGCCGCGATCGAGGCGGTAGTGCAGCCTGAGCACGGGGATCGTCCAGAGGTTCAGCGCGTGGTCGGTGCGCAGGACGCCTTCGCCGTCCACGTGGACGTGGAAGCGTTCGTGGACGGGGATGCGGCGCGCCCACGCGCGCGGGCCGCGCTCGACGACGAGGTACGCGCCGTCCTCGCCCCAGCCGCCGCCGGGCGAGGCGAGCAGGAGGCCGCCGCCGGCCGTGACGTGCGGGCGCAGCAGGACGACGAGCCGCCCGTTCGGCAGCGGGAACACGACCCGGACCCGGGGCTGCGGGACGCCGGGCAGGACGATCGCCTGGTACCAGCCGCTGAACACGGTGGCGCCGGTCGCGCGCAGGCGCCGCCGCCAGGACGCGCCGAGCGTGCCGCCGTCCGCCCCGACCACCGGCGTGATCTCGCTGGTCATGCCGTGCGCGACGTCCAGCGGGCGCAGCGGCAGGGCGAGCTGCCGGAGGCGGCGGGCGAAGAGCGCCGACACCAGCCAGCCGAACGGCCACGCCCACGGCGACCACTGCGACCACAGGTCGATCCGCCAGCGGGTGGTGTGCTCGTAGAAGTCCCGCACCCGGGGGTGCAGCGCGTCCGGGTCGAAGGCCGGGCCGCTCAGGACGGCCATCGACGGGAGCAGCCCGGCGTCGGCCGCGTCGGCCGCCACGCGGGCGCCGAGGCGGGCCGCCTCCCGCGGCAGCCAGGAGTCGCCGACCCGGTACCGGTCACCGCGCGGTCCCGCGAGCCACGGCTCGTCCCGCGGGCCGACCGGGCGGCCCGTCACCCGCACCCACTGCTGCGTCAGCCGGTCGAGCGGCGCGCCGACGACGAGACCTGTCCGCTTTGTCACGTCCCGAAGAGTACGCGCGTCCGGTGGAGCCGGGGGCGACGGGTTTTGTCGGTGTACGGCGGTATGGTCCGCGTATGTCGCTGCGGCGTTTCGATCAGGCCATCCAACGCATGCGGACGGGCGACGCCCAGGTCCGGGCGGACGCGTTCGACTTCCTGCGCGAGCACGCCGACGCGTACGTCGGCGAGCTGATCGCCGAGTACCGCGCGGAGGGCGACGACGCGCTCCGCTGCCTGCTGCTGGAGCTCGTCGCCGAGGCGCGGGCCGTCCAGGCGCTGGAGCTGTTCCGCGGCGAACTGGAGAGCATGGACGAGTCGGTCCGGTTCTGGGCCGTCCGCGGGCTGGAGATGCTCGACACCCGCGAGGCGTGGCAGGCACTGGAGCACGCGGAGTCCGAGGGCCTCATCGCCTGAGCGCCCGTTACCGCGCCGAATCGCGCGTGCACGCCTCCCTGTGCGCCGGGCGGACGGGGCCGGTGCGGGCGGCGGGGCCGTCGGTGACGTGGGGGTCGAGGCCCGCGAAGGTCAGCAGGCGGCGCACGTTCGGGCGCGGGTCGCGGACGCGCAGCACGCCGCCGTGCTCGGCGAGCCGGTTGCGGGCCCAGACCATGACGGACAGGCCGGTGCAGTCCATGAAACGGAGGCCGGCCAGGTCGAGCGTCAGCGTTCGGGGGCGGGCGTCCAGCGCGCGGCCGACGGCGGCGCGCACGCGCCGTTCCCCGGCCAGGTCGAGTTCGCCGATCAGGCGCACGACGCGGCTCCGGCCGCGCCGGTACTCCTCGACGGTCAGGATGTCCGGCGGCATCGCGGTCACCGCCTCGTCGGCCGCGAGCGTCATCGCCCGCCTCCGGTGCTCCGGGGCCCGCGCGGCGCCCCGGCGAGGGCGGCCAGCCGGGCCGCGAGCTCGTCGCGCTCGCGGGTGACCTCGGCGAGTTCGTGCTGCAGCTCGATGATGCGGCGGATGGCGGGCAGCGTCATGCCCTCGCCCATCATGGTGACGACCTGCTGGATGCGCCCGATCTCGTTGCGGCTGTAGCGGCGCTGGCCGCCGGCGGAGCGGCGGGGGGAGACGACCCGGTGGTCGTCGATGCGCCGCAAGAACGCCTGCTGCACGTGGAGCATGTCGGCGACCTGTCCCACGGTGAACATGGCCGCGTGCTCGTCGTCCATCGGAAGGGGCACCGGCATGCGATCCTCTCTGCTGGTCGGGGGGCGCCGCGGGCGGGCGGCGGAGGCCGCCCGCCCGCGCGAGAGCTCCCGGTGCGGGTCAGTTCTGGATGGCCTTCGCGCCGCTCTGCCGGACGGCGACCTTGCGGGGCTTGGCCCGCTCCAGGACCGGGATGCGGACGGCCAGGACGCCGTTGTCGTACGCGGCCTCGACGGCGTCGGCGTCCAGGTGCTCCGACAGGTAGACCCGCCGGGTGAAGGAGCCCATCGGACGTTCGCGGACGAACGCGCGCTCGTCCTCGGCGATCTCCTCCTCGCGGCGCGCCGACACGGTCAGGACGCCGCGGTCGACGGTCACCTCGATGGAGCCGGGGTCGATGCCGGGCAGATCGAACCGCAGGACGACGTCGTCGGCGCGGCGGATGCCGTCCATCGGCACGGCGGCGCCGCCGGTCTGGCCGGCGACCTGGCGGACGGCCCGGTCGAACTGGCGCTCGAATTCCTGCACGAACGGGTCGATCGACGTCAGCAGCATGGTGCGCCTCACCTCCGAAGATCTCTCCCGGGCCCGTTGCCCGGGGTTCCTGTCCTTCCTGGAAGAGGAAACCTGCAACTACGATTATAGGTACCTTGCTTGCGGGGTCGTCAAACGTCTGGAGGTGCAAACGGTGCGTTCCTCTCGTCGGGGCCGTGCCCCCGGACGTACGACTCGGGACCGCTCGCGGGACGACGGCCTCGCCGCGTGACGGTGGGGCGCGGCCTCAGGACGGGCGGCGCACCGCGTCATCGCGACGGTCGCGGAGCGCCACCAGCCGTTCCCGCCACTCCTCTTCGTCGAGGAGCTCGAAGATCTCGATGATGTCGTCGACGACGACCGGGGGGCCGGAACGGAAGTCCCGCAGGAGGAGCCATTCGGCCTTCCGGGCCTCGGCGTGGCACAGGTCCACGTATCCGGGGTCGACCGGGGGGAAGGCGTTGGCGACGGTCTCGCAGGAGAGGATGTAGAGGAGGACCTGGGTGACCTTCGCGTAGACGTCCCACCCGACTCCGTCGGCGAGTCCCGCCAGGAGGGCTCGGGTGGCGGGAAGCGCCGACTCGTTCAGGTACTCGGACGTCACGACGTGCGAGGTGATCTCGTGATGGACGTCGGTGTCCGATTCTCCGCGGGGAGCGAGCAGCCGGGTCAGCAGTTCGGGCAGGTGCGAGGCGTCGCGTCCGCAGCCGCACCGGTACCCCGACCAGTCGGTGGCCGCGACGACGGCGTCCAGGAGGTCGTGTCCGGCTTCGTTGTTCATCGCTCGGCTCCGCTCGCGGTGTTCATGTGTCCCCCCACCATCCTCCGGGGGCTCCCCGGGTCCCGGGTACGAAGTTACCGCGATCGGGGAAGTCGATCTGGCACCCCTGGCACACCGGCTTCGTCACCGTGGTGAGGTCGCCGTTGTCGTTCTTCACGACCGTCACGGCCTGGGTGAACAGCACCCGTTCCGCTGGGATGCCCAACCGGTTGATGGCGTTGCCCTCGGCGCAGTAACCGTTCCCGGAGGAGGCGAGGACCGTCCGTCCGGTCTGGGTGTCCACGGCACCGACGTAGGTTCGCGACGCGGTGCGCGCCGTCCTGCTGGACGTCGCGAACTCGGGGAGCGCCCCCGTGGCCGCGTTCGCCTGCCCCTGCGGCGTCCAGTTTCCGGCGACCGGGACGTCCTGGTAGACCGGTGCCCGCCCGCCGGGGGCGCCGCGGCGGGTCGCCGGACTGGGAATGTAGGGCTGGTTTTGGTTGCCGCCGGTGCCGCACCCCTGCGCGGGGCTGAGCCCGAGCGGGTCGGTCCAGGTGGTCGGGTTGCGCACGTAGGTGTGTGGGTTGGGCTGGGGAGCGAGCCCGAGGGGGTCGGGGGAGCAGTAGGCGCCCGTTTCCGGGTTGTAGTAGCGCTGGAAGTTGTAACTGAGGCCGGTCTCGGCGTCGTGGTACTGCCCGGCCAGTCTCAGCGGGCAGGGGGCGTCCGCCGTCCCGGCGAGCGGGGCGCCCCACGCGGTCGTGGGCGGCATGGCGGTGGTCGTCCCGTCCGCGGCGACGAGCTCGGCGGGCGCGCCGGCGAGGTCGGTGACGATCATTTCGAAGCGGTGGTCGAACCACTCCTGGGGTCTGTCGACCGTGCGCGCGACCCGGGACTGGGCCAGCGGGGCGTGCGACCTGGGCAGGTACTCCCAGCTCGTGACCGAGGACGTCCCGTTCGCGGTGCGGGTCTGTTCGACGAGACGGACATCGTCCCAGGTGAACAGGTACACCTCGGCGGGCGGGCCGCCGTCCGCGCCGAGACGCTGCTTCGCCGTGCGGCGGCCGAGAGCGTCGTAGTGGTAGCGCCAGCGGGCACCGTCCGGCGTCTCGGTGCCGATGAGGCGGTCCTCGGCGTCCCAGTGGAATCGCCAGCGGTCGCGGCGCCCGGAGAGCGTGACCCGTTCCCGGAGGATCACCCTTCCCTGGGCGTCGTGCTCGTAACGGGTCCGGCCCGCCCGCCGGACGAGCGTGCCGGCGATCTCGCGCGTTCCCGTCTCGGCGGCGGGAGAGGGGTGGTCGGCCTGCACGAGGTTGCCCGCCTCGTCGTAAGCGTAGCGTTCCTCCCAGCCCCGTGCCCGGACGGCGATGATGCGGCCGCGGGCGTCCAGGTCGTACCGGCGGTCCCCGGCCAGGCGGTCGGTGATGCCCGCGAGGTCGCCGTCCGCGCGGTAGGCGTACGAGCGGTGCTGCAAGAGCCGAGCCTGGCCGCCCGGTGAATCCGGCGCGCCCCACAGCGTCTGGGACGTCAGCCGGTGGAGCGTGTCCCAGCGCTGGGCCAGCGCCACGTTCGGGCCGACGCGCCGCGCCACTTCCCGGCCCGCCTCATCGTGGTCGAAGGCGATGGTCCGCCCGCCGGTGGACAAGGCGGTGGGAAGGCCGACCGGATCGTAGGTCCATTGGGACACCACCCCGTTCGGGGTGGTGCGGGACAGGACCCGGCCGAGCGGGTCATAGGTGTAGAGGACGGCGGCGCCGTTGAAGGTTTCGCTGAGCAGGTTCCCTGCGATGTCGTACGCGCGCTTGACCGTCGCGTCCGGGTTCGCCGCCTCGGTCAGCCGGCCGAGGGGGTCGTACGCGAACGTGGCGGCCCGGCCGGCCGCGTCGCGGCGGATCAGCCGGCCGAGGCCGTCGCGGGCGAACGTCACCGTTTCGCCCGCGCCGTTGGACCGGGAAATGAGGCGCCCCGCCGCGTCGTGGCCGTAGCGGAGCGTCCGGCCGTTGAAGTCCGACTCCCCGGTAAGGTTCCCCGCGCCGTCGTAGGTGTACGTCCAGCTCCGCGAATCACCGGTGGTGACCGACGTCAGGCGCAGCTCGGTGTCGTAGGCGAACGCGAGCGTGGAGCCGTCCGGACGGGTGAGCAGGGACGGCAGGTTGAAGGGGCCGTACGCCGTGCGCGTCGTCCGGCCGAGCGGATCGATGCGCTCGATCTCGTTGCCCTCGGCGTCGTGCCGCCACCGGTCCGTCGTCCCGTCCGGAAGGGTGCGGGAGGTGAGGCGGCTCTCCGCGTCCCACGTCAGCCGGGTCACGCCACCGACCGGATCGGTGGATGCGACGGGGCGGCCGAGTTCGTCGAACTCGGTTCGCACCACGCGTCCCCGCGCGTCGGTCACGCGGACGGCGAGCCCGGCCGGGTCGGACTCGATGCGGGTGGTGTGGCCGAGCGGGTCGGTCACCGCGGTGGGCGCGCCGTTGGGGCCGTAAGCGATCACGGTGGTCCGTCCGGCCGGATCGGTGCGGCGGACGAGGGCCCCGCGCTCGTCGTACTCCTGGACCCAGACGGAGCCGTCCGGCTGCACGATGCGGACGGGCAGATCGAGTTCGTTGTACTCGGCGGAAGCCGTCAGCCCGTCGGGGTACCGGATCTGGACGATATTGCCCCGGTCGTCGTAGGAGAACCGGGTGGTGTGCCCGAGGGGATCGGTCTGGGAGAGGAGACGGTCGAACTGGTCCCACTCCGACCGGACGACGCCGCCGAGGGGGTCGGTCTCCTCGACGACCTGGTCGTATTCGTTGTACCGGTAGACGGTGGTGTTGCCGAGCGAGTCGGTCAGGCGGGTGACGCGGTTATCGGGGTCGTAGTGGAATGCGGAGTTCAGCCGGCCCTCGGAGCCCTCTCCGCGTACGGCGCGGCCGTTCTCGTCGTAGACGTAGCGGTACCGGTGGCCGTTGCGGTCGGTCCAGCCGGTGAGCCGGTGGTCGTCGTAGGTGTAGCGGACCGGGACGCCGGCGGAGTCGTACGCCTCGGTCAGATCGCCGGTCACCGGATCGTGCGCGAAGCGCCTGAGCACGGTTCCGCCGGGAGTGCGCAGCGCGGTGACGCGGCGGTCGCCCTCCTCGACCGCTACGGTATCGACGATCACCCGGTAACCGCCCGAGTGGCGGACCTCGGTGATGGCCTGGTCCTCGTACAGGAACTCGACGCGGTTGCCGTACCGGTCGGTGATCGCCACCAGCGGTAGGCGCGACCACCCGGTCTCGGGGCCCGGTGCGGGGAAGTGCCACGTGATCCCGGTATGCGGATCGGCCAGCCGGTAACCGCCCTCGGACGTGAGCATCAGCGGATGCCGCGGCCCGGCGGCCGGCATGAACTCCACGTTGGGGATCAGGGTTTGGGGGTAGGTGCGGACACTGGCGTCCGGAGCCAGGAAGTGAACCCCTTGGCCGTCGAGCTCCAGGGCGGTGTCGAGCGTCGAGGCCCAAGAGGGGCCGAAGAGCCGGCCGCTCCTGTAGGCGGAGATGTGCGTGCGGCTGAGGACCAGGGCGAGTACGCCCGGCAGCGCGAGGTCGGTCTCGGTGAGAATGACCTCGCCGGTCACGATCCCGACGGGGTCGCCGCCTTTGCACGTCCGGTCGGTGGGGCGGCTCTGGGACTGGGGGGACGTGTCGCGCCTGGGCCCGCCGCGAGGGCCGGGACGACCGCCGGCCGGTGTGCGTGTCGGGGCCGGGGCGGAGGGCGTGCCGGTGGAGGATCGGCGGCCGGGGGGCGACCGGAACAGGCTGCCGCTCATCTTGCCGAAGACTCCGCCCGCGGCGCCTCCCCGGCCACCGCGACGTCCACGCCTGCCCATCGTGGGGCTCCTTCGAGAGGGGTTCGCGCACCGGCGCTTCCGGTCGACCACCGAGCTTACGGAACTGCCTCTTACACACACCTGACGCTGCCGACGATCGCATA
>NZ_QHJN01000106.1:0-27839 GCF_003947565.1 Actinomadura sp. WAC 06369
CGCTGTGGCCGACGACGCCGACGGCGCCGGCGCCACCCCCGGCGACTGGCGGACGGCCGGCTTCACCGGCAACCGCCGGGACGCCGCGGCGGTCGGTGCGCAGCATGGCGATGCCGTGCGCCGCGAGGGCGGCGGTAGGAGCGCAGGGACGGGCGGCCGCCGTCGCGGCGGAGGACGTGGGTGAGGCAGGAGACGCGGTGGACCTCGGTCTCGCCGGGCACGAGCCGCCGGATGACGTCCAGGTCGGCCGGGTCGACCTGGAGGTCCTTGTCGCCGGTGACGGCCAGCACCGGGGCCCGCACGGCCGCGAGGTCGTCGCGGGTGTCGTGGGCGAGGTTCTCGCGCATCCAGCGGGCGTTGAGCGGGAGCCCGGCGACGCGCGCCGCGTCCGTCCGGGTGGCCTTGACGCGCGCGAGGAGCCGCTCGCCGGCGGCGCCCAGCGGCCGCCGCAGCGCCCGGACGGGCGCGGGCAGGCTCTCCAGGACGGAGCGGGCCTGCCAGCGGAGCGCGTCCTCGCCCGTCCGGGCGTATCCGGCGAGCAGGACCGCGGCGGCCACGTCGTCGCGGGCGGCGAGGGCCATGGCGTGCAGGGCCCCCTCGCTGTGGCCGACGACGCCGACGGCGCCGGGCCGGACGTCGGGGTGCGCGGCCAGCGCGCGCAGCGCGGCCGCGGCGTCCCGGCGGTTGCCGGTGAAGCCGGCCGTCCGCCAGTCGCCGGGGGTGGCGCCGGCGCCGCGGCGGTCGGTGCGCAGCATGGCGATGCCGTGCGCCGCGAGGGCGGCGGCCAGCGGGCGGCCGAGGTTCACGGGCAGCTTGGGGGTGTCGCCGTTCCGGTCGAGCGGGCCGGAACCGTGCAGGAGCAGGACGGCCGGGTGCGGGCCGGGGCCGTCCGGGAGCGTCAGCGTGCCGGCCAGCCGAATCCCGTCGTCGGCGGTGACCGTCATGTCGGTGTCGGGCACGGGGGGTTCGCCTCTCATTGTTATCAACGCTGAGAATGTTATCAGGTATGAGACCATAGAGGCATGGCGAACGCGAACCTGCTCCTCCACCCCGTCCGGCTGCGGATCCTGCAGACCGTGGTGGGCGCGGAGGAGATGACCACCGCTCAACTGCGAGAACGGCTGCCGGACGTGTCCCCCGCGTCCATGTACCGGCATGTGGCGACGCTCACACAGGCCGGGATACTGGAGGTGGTCCGGGAGCGCCCCGTGCGGGGCACGGTCGAGCGCAGCTACCGCGTGCGGCAGGACGCGGCGCTCGTCGACGCCGCCGCCCGCGAGTCGATGACCAAGGAGGACCACCGGCAGGCGTTCGCCGTCTTCACCAGCGCCGTCCTGGCCGACTTCGAGCGGTACCTGGCGCGCGACGACGCCGACCCGCCCCGCGAGAACGTCCTGTACCGGCAGGGCGCGGTGTGGGTGACCGACGAGGAGTTCACCGCGCTGGTCGAGGAGATCGAGGCGGCCGTCGCCCGCCGCACGCACACCGCGCCCGGCGACGGCCGGACCCGCCACCTGCTCAGCCTCGTCTTCGTCCCCGACAAGACCGGAGCCCCGGACGGCGCGGAGGACGCGGGCTGAGCCGCGGCCTCGGGAAACGGAAACGCCCGCGCCGTACGGCGCGGGCGGACCGCAGGGTCGTGCTGCTGCCGGGCCTTACTTGCGGCGGCCGCGGCGGGGCTTGTCCTTGGCGTCCTTGCCGGACGGCTTCGCGTCCTTCGCCTTCGCGGGGGCCGGGGCCTTCGGGGCGCCCTTGCCGGCGGCGGACTTCCCGGCGCCCTGGTTCTTGACGGCCTCGATGGCGGCCTTCGCGGCGGCCGGGTCGAGGTACTCGCCGCCGCGCTTGAGCGGGGCGAAGTCGTCGTCGAGCTCGTAGACGAGCGGGATCCCGGTCGGGATGTTGAGGCCGACGATGTCGTCGTCGGAGATGTCGTCGAGGTGCTTGACGAGGGCGCGCAGGGAGTTGCCGTGCGCGGCGACCATGACGGTCTTCCCGGCGGCGAGGTCGGGGACGATCGCGTCGTACCAGTACGGCAGCATGCGGTCGATGACGTCGGCGAGGCACTCGCTGCGCGGGATCAGCTCGGACGGCAGCTCGGCGTAGCGGAGGTCGTTGACCTGCGACAGCGGGTCGTCGTCCTTGATCGGCGGCGGCGGGGTGTCGTAGGAGCGGCGCCAGGTCATGAACTTCTCTTCGCCGTACTGCTCCCGCGTCTGGGCCTTGTTCTTGCCCTGCAGGGCGCCGTAGTGGCGCTCGTTGAGGCGCCAGGAGCGGCGGACGGGGATCCACAGCAGGTCGGCCACGTCGAGCGCGATGTTGGCGGTGCGGATGGCGCGCTTGAGCAGCGACGTGTGCACGACGTCGGGGGTGATGTCCGCGTCGAGGAGGAGGTCCCCGCCGCGGGTGGCCTCGCTCTCGCCCTTCGCCGACAGGTCCACGTCCACCCAGCCGGTGAACAGGCCCTCGGCGTTCCAGACGCTTTCACCGTGCCGGAGCAATACCAGGGTCGCCATGGTGCAGAGCTTATCCAGCCGCTGGTTCAGTCACGATTCGCCGGGTCCGCGAACGACGCGAACGCCCGGAGGTTGGCGAGGCTCTCGCCGCGCTTGACGCGCCAGTCCCACTCGCGCTGGATGGACGTCTTGAACCCGCGTTCGAGGGCCTTGTCGAAGTTCTCGTCCGAGTAGGTGAGGACGCAGCCGAGGAGCCGGTCGATCTCGTCCGGGCTGATCGACGCGAGCGAGAGCCGCCCGACGAGGTGGACGTCGCCGACGTCGTCGAGCGCGAAGGAGACCCCGTACATGCGGCCGTTCTTCTCGAGGAGGAACCGGTAGAACTCGGCGTGGTTCTCGTCGGGGCGGCGGCAGAAGAACGCCTCGACGTGCAGGCTGTGGTCCCCGACGATGAGCCAGGTCATGGTGGCGAGCTTGCGCTTGCCGGGCAGCTTGACGAAGAAGGCGTCCGCGCGCGGCTCGTCGAACTCGAGCTCGGCGTCGCGCAGGGTCTGCCGGATGGTCTCGACGGGGTTCATGCGGTCACCTGCGGGACGAGTGCGGACGGACGGGCCATGGCACCGGTATACACGTCCAGGAGGGCGTCGACGGTGGCGTCCCACCCGAAGGCGCGGGCGTGCCGGACGGCGCCGCGGGCGAGGCGGGCGTGCGCGGCGGGGTCCTCGAGGCGGCGCAGGACGGCCGCGTAGTCGGCGGGGTCGTGCCCGGGGACCAGCACGCCGGACTCGCCGTCGGCGACGGCGGTGCAGAGGCCGCCGACGCGGGACGCGACGACGGGCGTGCCGCACGCCTGGGACTCGACGGCGACGAGGCCGAACGACTCGGAGTGCGAGGGGACGACGGTGACGTCGGCGGCCCGGTACCAGTCGGCGAGCTCCGCCTGGGGGGCGGGCGGCTCGAAGCGGACGACGTCGGCGATGCCGAGTTCGGCGGCGAGCGACTGGAGGCCCTCGGGGCGGCAGCGGGCGGATCCGGAGGGGCCGCCGACGACGGCGACGACGAGCCGGGACCGCAGCGACGGGTCGTCGGCGAGCATCCGGGCGGCGGCGCGCAGCAGGACGTCGGGCGCCTTGAGCGGCTGGATGCGGCCGACGAACAGCAGGACGTAGGCGTCGCGGGGCAGGCCGAGGCGGCGGCGGGCCGGTCCGCCGCGCCGGGCGCGCGACCCGGGCGGGAGCGGCTCGGGGCGGAACAGGTCGAGGTCGGCGCCGGGGCGGACGGTCGCGACGCGCGCGGGGTCGGCGCCGTAGAGGTCGATGAGCTCGCGCGCCTCCTTGCCGGTGTTGGCGACGAGCTGGTCGGCGGACGCGACGACCTGCTCCTCGCCGAGGACGCGCGCGTCCGGTTCGGGCTTGTCGCCGTCGGCGAGGGCCGCGTTCTTGACCTTGGCCATCGTGTGCATGGAGTGGACGAGCGGGACGCCCCAGCGGTGCTTGGCGGCGTCCCCGGCCTGCCCGGACAGCCAGTAGTGGGTGTGCAGGAGGTCGTAGTGGCCGGGGTCGTGGGCGGCCTCGACGCGCAGGACACCGGAGGTGAAGCCGCACAGGTGCCGGGCGAGGTCGGTCTTGTCGAGCTCCTCGAAGGGGCCGGCGACGATGTGCCGGACGAGGACGCCGGGCGCGAGTTCGGCGACGGGCGGCAGGGCCCGCGACGTGGCGCGGGTGAAGATGTCGACCTCGACGCCGCGTTCGGCGAGCCGTTTGGCGGTCTCGACGATGTAGACGTTCATGCCGCCGGCGTCGCCGGTCCCCGGCTGATCCAGAGGGGACGTATGAAGACTTATCGTCGCAACCCGGTTGATACGACGCGGCACCGGACACCACCTCCGGTAGTGCAACCTATCCACCGCGCCCGGTGTTCCCCGAAGATGGTCTTCAATTGCGACAATCCCCGACAGTGATCGACCTCACCGGCATCCGCCGCCGATCGCCTGGGAGGCTGGACGCATGCGGAGAACGGCGGTAGTGACCGGAGCGAGCAGCGGCATCGGGGCCGCCACGGCCAGGCGGCTGGCGGCGGAGGGGTTCAACGTCGTCCTGGCGGCGCGGCGCCGCGACCGGCTCGACGAGCTGGCGAAGGACATCGCCGCGACCGTGCCCGGGGCGGCGAAGATCGTGCCGATCACCCTCGACGTGACGTCGCAGGAGTCGGTGGACGCGCTCGCCGCGGCGGTCGGCGGCTGCCACGTGCTCGTGAACAACGCGGGCGGCGCGGTCGGGCTCGACAGCGTGGCGGACGCGGACGTCGACGACTGGCGCACGATGTACGAGACGAACGTGCTGGGGCTCGTCCGGGTCACCAAGGCGCTGCTCCCGAAGCTGATCGAGAGCGGCGCGGGGCACGTCGTGAACGTCACGTCGCTGGCGGGGCACGTGGCGTACGAGGGCGGCGCGGGGTACAACGCGGCGAAGTTCGGCGCCTACGCGGTGAACGAGGTCATGCGGCTGGAGCTGGTCGCGGAGCCCGTGCGGGTCACCGAGGTCGCGCCGGGACTGGTGAAGACCGAGGAGTTCTCGCTGGTCCGGTTCAAGGGCGACGCGGAGAAGGCCGAGAAGCCGTACGAGGGCGTGCCGGAGCCGCTCGTGGCCGAGGACGTCGCCGACTGCGTCGCCTGGGCGGTCACGCGTCCCCCGCACGTGAACATCGACCGGATCGACGTGCAGCCGCGCGTCCAGGCCGCGCCGTACAAGCTGCACCGCGAGGGCTGAACCCGCTGCGGGCGGCGCGCGGCGCGCCGGGCGCCGTCCCGTCCGGTCAGGGCGCGACGGCCGTCCAGGGGAGGGTGACCTCGCCGAGGCGCCAGCGCCGGCGGCCCCCGTAGGGCGGTGCGGTCAGCACGGGGTACGCCTCCGCGAGCAGCCGCACCGCCTCGACCCAGCGGGCGCGGGGCCCGAACGCAGAGTGCGGCGCGGCGGTCGCCCAGGCCCGGTCGAACGCGGTGAGCAGCGCGTGGACGGGCTCGCCGGGGACGTTCCGGTGGATGAGCGTCTTCGGGAGCCGTTCGGCGAGGGACGACGGGCGGTCCAGGGTCGGCAGGTGCGCGGCGAACGTGACGGTGCGGGGCCCGTCCCGGTCGAGGGCGACCCAGACGGCGCGGCGCCCGGTCTCCGAGCAGGTGCCCTCGACGAGGACGCCGCGGGGCGCGAGCCGGTCGCGCAGGTCGTCCCAGGCGCGCCACGCGGCGGGCTCGTCGTACTGGCGCAGGACGTTGAGGGCGCGGACGAGGACGGGCGGGCGGGGCACCGGCAGCTCGAAGCCGCCGCGCCGGAACGTCAGGCCCTCGTGCGGGCCGGTGGCGGCGAGGAAGGCGAGCCCGGCGGCGACCCGGTCGGGTTCGATCTCGATGCCGACGACGTCCAGGCGGGGCGCGACGGCGCGGAGCCGCGTGTAGAGCTCGAACGCGGTCACGGGCGACGCGCCGTAGCCGAGGTCGACGGCGAGCGGCCGGACGGCCGTGCCGTCGTACTGGCGGAGGGCGGGCCGCTGGGTGGCGGCGATCCACCGGTCGACGCGGCGGAGCCGGTTGGGCGCGGTGGTGCCGCGGGTCACCTCCCCCTGCGGCTTCTGCGGTCGGACCATCGGGACATCGTCTCGCGGCCGCGGCGCACCCTCCCCCGGCCACCCTGCCGAATGAGATTCGGTAAGCATTGGGTTACGGTGATCCCGGGTGCCCCACGACCATCCCGGAGGACCGCCGATGCCCCAGCCCGACGCGCCGCGCGCCGACGCGCCCCAGCCCGACGCGCCTCAGCCCGACGCGCCCCAGCTCGACCTGGCGACCCTGCACGAGGCCGTCGCCGCCGCGGTCCCCGACCGCGAGTGCCTGGTCTGGCGCGACCGCCGGATGACCTGGCGCGAGGTCACCGACCGGACGCGGCGGCTCGCGAACGTCCTGCGCGCGCACGGGCTCGGCCGCCGGGAGGGGACGCACGAGCCGTGGGAGTCGCCGCACGACCACCTCGCGCTGTACCTGCACAACGGCCCCGAGTACCTGGAGGGCCTGGTCGGCGCGCACAAGGCCCGCGTCGCGCCGTTCAACGTCAACTACCGGTACGTGGACGACGAACTGGCGCAGCTTTTCGGCGACGCGCGCCCCCGCGCGATCCTGTACCACGCGCGGTTCGCGGGGCAGGTCGAGCGGGTCGTGAAGCGGCTGGACACCGACCCGCTGCTGCTCCAGGTCGCGGACGACTCGGGCACCCCGCTCGCGCCGGGCGCGCTCGACTACGAGGAGGCGCTCGCCGCCGCGTCCGCCGAGCCGCCCGCCGGCGTCCGGCCGTCGCCGGACGACCTGCAGATCCTCTACACGGGCGGCACGACGGGCCTGCCTAAGGGCGTGCTGTGGCGGGTCGGCGACCTGGTGCACGGCCCGTTCCAGGTGCGCCGCCGGGACGGGTCGCCGATCACCGACGTCGACGAGGTGGTGGCGCGGGCCGTCCGGGGCGAGCACCGGGTCCTCGTGGCGCCGCCGATGATGCACGGCGGCGGGACCTGGTCGGCGCTCGGCGGCTGGTGCGGCGGCGCGTGCGTGATCTTCCCGCACCGGGTGGACGGGCTGGACGCCGACGACCTGATGGACACCGCCGAGCGGGAGCGCGCCACCCGGATGCCGATCGTCGGGGACGCGTTCGCGCGCCCGATCGTCGAGGCGCTGGAGCGCCGCCCGCGCGACCTGTCGTCCCTGCGGACGCTGCTGAACTCGGCGGCGGGGATCAGCCCGGGCGTCAAGCGGCGGCTGCTGGACCTGGTCCCGGGGGCGCGGCTGCTGGACATCCTCGGGTCCTCCGAGAGCGGCTTCTCGGTGACCCGGCTGGGCACCGACGCCCGGTTCCTGCTCCAGTCGGGCGCGGCCGTCCTCAGCGCGGACCGGACGCGCCGCCTCGCGCCCGGCGAGGACGAGATGGGCTGGCTCGCCAAGGGCGGCGGCTCGATCCCGCTCGGCTACCTCAACGCCCCGGAGAAGACCGCCGCGACGTTCCTGACCGTGGACGGCGACCGGCTCGTCGTGCCGGGCGACCGGGCGCGGCTGCTCGCGGACGGGACGGTCGAGGTGCACGGCCGGGACGCCACCACGATCAACACCGGCGGCGAGAAGGTGTTCGCGGAGGAGGTCGAGACGGTGCTGCGCGGCCTGCCGGGCGTCGCGGACGCGCTGGTGCTGGGCCGGCCGAGCGAGCGGTGGGGCAGCGAGATCGTCGCGGTGCTCGGCCCGGCGGACGCCCCGGACGACGCGGCGCTGCGGGACGGCTGCGCCGCGCACCTCGCCCGCTACAAGATCCCGAAGGCGTTCGTGCGCACCGGGCGGACGCTGCGGCTGCCGAACGGCAAGGCCGACTACGCGCTGGCGCGGGAGCTGGTGGAGGCCCTCGACGGGACGGCCGGGACCGGGGAATAGTGGCGGAATGCCCGACCTGAACGCGCTGCTCGCCGACCTGACCGCCGAGAACGACTCGCTGGACGCGCTCGTCGCGCCGCTGCCCGCCGCGCGGTGGGCCGACCCGACGCCCGCCGCGGGCTGGACGGTCGCCCACCAGATCGCGCACCTGGCGTGGACGGACGACCAGGCGGTCGTCGCGGCGGCGGACCCCGGCGCGTTCCCCGCGCTGCTGGAGCGCGCGGCGGCCGACGGGCCCGCGTTCGTCGAGGCGGGCGCCGCCGCGGGCGCCGCCGAGGACCCGGCGGCGCTGCTCGCCCGCTGGCGGGACGGCCGCCGCCGGATGCGCGCGGCGCTCGCCGCCGTCCCGCCGGGCACGAAGCTGCCGTGGTTCGGGCCGCCGATGAGCGCGGCGTCCATGGCGACGGCCCGGCTGATGGAGACGTGGGCGCACGGCGAGGACGTCGCGGCGGCGCTCGGCGTCCGCCGCGCGCCCACGCACCGGCTCCGGCACGTCGCGCACATCGGCGTCCGGGCACGCGACTTCGCGTTCGGCAACCGCGGCCTGACCCCGCCCGCCGAGCAGTTCCGGGTGGAGCTGACCGGGCCGTCCGGCGAGGTGTGGACCTGGGGGCCGGAGGGCGCGCGGCAGACCGTCACGGGCCCGGCGCTGGACTTCTGCCTGCTGGTGACCCGGCGGCGGCACCGCGACGACCTCGCCGTGGCGGCGGACGGGCCGGACGCGGACCGCTGGCTCGGCATCGCGCAGGCGTTCGCGGGCGCGCCCGGCGCGGACCCGGAGCCGGCGGGGGCGGCCGGGGCCGGCTGAGGCCGCCCGAGAGAGCCCGCCCGAGAGCCCGCCCACTTCCGCCGCCGGAGGCGTTCGGAACCGCTTCCTGCGGATACGTGGAGGGCATGACCGTTCTCATCGCCTTCGACGGCTCGGACGACTCGCGCGCCGCCGTCGAGTACGCCGCGCGGCACCTCCGGCCCGCCCCGACCGTGGTCCTCTCCGTCTGGGAGCCGCTGGTCTCGCAGATCTCCTGGGCGCCGATCGCCGCCGCCGCGCCGGTCATCATGCAGACCGGCGGCGGCCGCAACGAGTTCGAGGAGCAGCAGGAGGCCGAACTGCTCGCCCTGAAGGGCGCCGAGTTCGCCGCCGCAGCGGGCCTCACCGACGTGGCGCCGCGCGCCGAGCGCAGCGGCGGCCCGATCTGGGCGGCGATCGTGGACGTCGCCGACGAGCTCGACGCGTCCCTCGTCGTCACCGGGTCGCGGGGGCTGTCGAAGGCCCGGTCGGTCCTGCTCGGCAGCACCTCGACGCAGGTCCTGCACCACGTGCGGCGGCCCGTCCTCATCGTGCCGCCCGCGAAGACCTAGGACGCGGCGAGCGCGCGGGCGAACACCGCGTACGCGTCCGGGGTGAACAGGACGAACCGGACGTCGGTGACCTGCGTGGGCGTGTTCCGCACGGTCCCGACCGCGATGCGCGCGGCGTCGTCCATCGGCCAGCCGTAGACGCCCGCCGACACCGCGGGGAACGCGACGGACGCGGCGCCCAGCTCGTCGGCGACCCGCAGCGACTCGCGGTAGCAGGAGGCGAGCCGCCCGCTGCGGTCCTCGGCGGCGGAGTACACGGGCCCGACCGTGTGGATCACCCAGCGGGCGGGCAGCCGCCCCGCGGTGGTCGCAACGGCCTGGCCTGTGGGGAGCCCGCCGCCGTAGTGGGAGGCGCGCAGCCGGCGGCACTCGTCCAGGATCTCCGGGCCGCCCCGGCGGTGGATCGCCCCGTCGACGCCGCCCCCGCCGAGCAGCGACGAGTTCGCCGCGTTCACCACCGCGTCGACGCGCTCCTCGGTGATGTCCCCCAGCACCAGAGTGATCTCCATGCCCGCCGCGCCCTCCGCTCTGCGAATCCCGCCGGAACAGAAGAATTCTCCCCCGCCCGGTGCGCGAAACGCGCCGGAGCGCCCCGCGGCGGTACCCTCGGTGGCGGACGGGCAACGGGGGCGGAACCGCCCGTCCGTCCCCGCATCCGGCCCCGCGCTCGGGCGAGGCCGGCGCGTCCGCCGCCGAGGTGGGCGTGACCTGGGAAGAGAGTCTGCCTATCCTGCCGTGATACGACCCGCAATGGCGTGAAGCCGTGGAGGTTACCCCCTTGAAGATTCTCCTCGCCGGAGCGACCGGAGTCATCGGCCGCCGGCTGATCCCGCTGCTCGTCCAGGCGGGCCACGAGGTCGCAGGGACGACGCGCCACTCCGAGCGCACCGGGTCGATCGCCGACCTGGGCGCGACGCCGGTCGTGATGGACGCGCTGGACGCCGGCTCGGTGCGCGACGCGGTGGCGTCCGCGCGTCCGGACGTGGTGATGCACCAGCTCACGGACCTGTCCGCCGAGAACTTCGAGGCGAACTCGCACCTGCGGATCGAGGGCACCCGCAACCTGGTGGACGCCGCGCTCGACGCGGACGTGGAGACCATGATCGCGCAGAGCATCGCCTGGCTGTACGTGCCGGGCGACGAGCCCGCCGTCGAGAGCGACGAGCTGAACGCGAAGCTGCCGCCCTACTCGGGGATCGCCGCGCTGGAGAAGGCCGTCGGCGAGATGCCCCACGGCGTCGTGCTGCGGTACGGCGCGCTGTACGGGCCCGGCACCTGGTACGCCCCGGACGGCGCCATCGCCGCGCGGGTGAAGGCCGGGAACATGCGGCCGAACCCGGCGTGGACGTCGTTCGTGCACGCCGACGACGCCGCCGCGGCCGCGCTCGCCGCGCTCGACTGGCCCGCCGGGGCGGTCAACATCGTCGACGACGAGCCCGCGACGACGAACGAGTGGCTGCCGGTCTTCACCGCCGCCCTCGGCGCCCCGACCCCGCGCGGTGCGCGGCACGCCGCCGCGACGGGCCGCCCGGTGTCCAACGCGAAGGCGCGGAAGCTCGGCTGGAAGCCGCGGGTGGCGTCGTGGCGGACCGGGTTCGCGGAGATGGGCGGCAGCTGACCCGCCCGTTCCCGTCGTTTCCGGACGGAACGTGACAACTCACGGCGCGGGGGCGGTGCGCCGGCACGCCCTCAGCCGAACTGGAACGAGCGCTTCGCGAGGCCGAACCAGTAGCCGTCGATGACGGACCGGCGCGCCGCGCCGTCGCCGTCCGCGTCCGCGCCGAGCGCCACGAACAGCGGCGCGAAGTGCTCGGTGCGCGGGTGCGCGACGCGCGCCGCCGGGGCCTTGGCGCGGAAGTCCAGCAGCGCGTCCACGTCGCCGCCGGCGACGGCCGCGTCCGTCCAGGCGTCGAACTCGGCCGACCAGGCGGGCGGCGCGGCGTCCGCGGCCGGGCGCAGCTCCCGCAGGTTGTGGGTGGTGAAGCCGCTGCCGACGATCAGGACGCCCTGGTCGCGCAGCGGCGCGAGCGTGCGGCCGACCTCGAACAGCCGCGCGGGGTCGAGCGTCGGCATGGACATCTGCACCACGGGGACGTCCGCGTCGGGGTACATCTCCACGAGCGGGACGTACGCGCCGTGGTCGAGGCCGCGCTCGTCGTCCTGGCGCGTTCCGGGCAGCAGGGCGCGGACGGCGCCGGCCAGTTCGGTGGCCGGGGGCGCGTCGTAGCGGACGCGGTAGTACCGCTCGGGGAACCCCCAGAAGTCGTACACGAGCGGGACGGGGCGGGTCGCGCTCAGCGTCGCCGGCGCCTCCTCCCAGTGCGCCGACACCATCAGGACGGCCTTCGGCTTCGGCAGTCCGGCGGACCAGCGGGCGAGTTCGTCCGTCCAGACGGGGTCGTCGGCCAGCGGCGGGGCGCCGTGGCTGAGGTACAAAACGGGCATCCGGGTCATAGCGTCCTCCTTAAGCTAGTAGTTCAAATCTAAACGAAAAAGATTGAACGCTCAAGTCTTGAGTCTTCAACAACTCGCTTAGACTGGAGGCATGGCAGAACCCCGGTGGCTCGACGACGACGAGCAGGAGACCTGGCGCGCGTTCGTGTGGACGTCGCGGCTGCTCAACGAGGCCCTGGACCGCCAACTCCAGCGCGACTCGGGGATGCCGCACGCCTACTACATGATCCTCGCGATGCTTTCGGAGTCCCCCGGGCGCGCCCGCACGATGTCCGAACTCGCCGAGATCGTCCGCTCGTCCCCAAGCCGCCTCTCGCACGCCGTCAACCGGCTGGAGGCGGCCGGCTGGGTGCGCCGCACCAAGCACCCCACCGACCGCCGCACCACGATCGCCGAACTCACCGACGCGGGCCACGACGTGCTCGTCGAGGCCGCGCCCGGCCACGTGGCCGAGGTCCGGCGGCACCTGTTCGACCCGCTGACCCGCGACCAGATGCTCCGGTTCCGCGAGTCGCTGCACACGCTGCTGGAGTCGCTCGACCCGCACCGCGAGGCGCCCTGCGCCCGCGGCGACGGCTGACGGGCGGCCCCGGCGGCGCCTCCGGTCCGCCCCCGGGTCTCAGCCCGCGAACGCGACCGTGTGCGCCTTCGCGTCCGGGTGGACCGCCGCGAGCAGCCGCAGGCCCTCCTCCTCCAGGGCCGCCCGCTCCGGTCCCGGAACCGGGGCGAACGGTGCGATCCGCAGCGTCGCCTCGCCCCGCCGCTTCTCCGCCTTCCACATGCCGTGCACGAACCCGTCCACGAGAAAGGTCGCCCGGATGATCCCGTTCACCGTGAAGATCCGCTTGCGGTCCTCCGCGGAGACGATCCGGTCCCGGTCGGCGTGCGCGAGGGTCAGGTTGTCGAACTCCGGGACGAACCGGACGGGCGCGGGCTCGTCCGGTCCCGGCCGCGGGGCCTCCGGCAGGTCGTAGAGGACGCGCCGCCGCTCGTCCCGGAACCGCACGAGCTTCGGCTCCAGCCGCTCCACGGCCTCGCGGAGCCCCGACAGGCCCGACCACTGCTGGACGTCCTGCACGCTCGCCGGCCCGAACGCCCCGAGGTACCGCAGGACCAGCTCGTCGAGCGACGGCTCCGCGTCCGGGCCCGCGCCGAGCCACGCGTCGAGCGTGGTGTGCCGGGCCGTCCCCGCCTTCCCCCACAGGCCGCGCGGCGGCACCTGCACCAGCGGCAGGACGCACCGGACGCCCCAGACGAGCAGCGCCGGGTCGTGCTCCGGCCACCGCTCGGCCAGCAGGGTCCGCAGCTCCGCGTCCGAGCGCGGCTCCTCCTCGATCAGCGCCCGCGCGGCGGCCACGACCGCCGGCAGGTCGACGCCGTCCAGTCCCCGGCCCGCCGGACCGGCCAGCATCCGGTCCTGGACCGCCTGGGTCAGCGGGCGCAGGACGCGCGCGTCCCGGGCGCTGACCAGGTGCAGGGTGCCGCGCATGAGGACGATCCGCAGCGCCCGCCGCTCGGTCAGCAGCCGGGACGCCGCGGCGAAGTCGAACCCCTCCAGCCTGCTCCACAGCCCGATGTACGGCGGGTTCGGCGCCTGCGCCTGCATCCCGACGAGCCGCTCGATCGCCTCCAGCGCCCCCACCGGCTCCCGCCGCAGCAGCATCTGGCGGGCGAGCAGCGCCCGGTTCAGCTCCCGCTTCCCGAGCACCCGCTCCGGACCCCGTTCAGTCGTCATAGCGCCCCCGCAGCTCCTGCCACCCGGGGGGCGGGCCCGGCAGTTCCGCCGCGCCCGCCAGGTGCAGGCCGTCCAGCATGAGGGCGAGGTACCGGTGCTGGAGCCGGTTCGTGCGGGCGTCGTCGCCGAGCCGGATGGCGTGCAGGTGCTCCAGGATGACCGACACGTCGCCGACCGCGATCCCGGGCCGCAGCGCCCCGGCCCGCTTCGTCCGCTCCAGGAGCCGCTCGGTGGCCTCGTGCAGCGCCCGCCCCTTGCTCGACATCTCCTCGGTGACCTCGAAGTCCCCGGCGAGCCGCAGCGTCAGCGAGCCGGCGCCGATGTCCAGGCACCGGCGCATGAACCCGGCGAACGCCTCCCACGGGTCGCCGTCGTCGGCGAGGGCCCGCTCGACCTCGGCGAGGTAGCGGTCCATGCCCTCGTCGGCGAGGTGCCGGAGCAGCGCCTCCTTGCTCCGGTACCGGCGGTAGAGGGCGCTGATCCCCACCCCGGCGTGCTCCGCCACCGCGGAGATCGGCGCGCCCGGGTCCGCCGTGAACACCGCGCGCGCCGCCTCCCGGATCAGTTCGTCGTTGCGGGCCGCCTGCGCCTTGCGCCCGCTCAGGGGCGCCGCTGCCGTGCTCTCCCTCTCCATCCCTCCATCGTACTGGAACGAACCATTCCGTTCTACTTTCCGACCGGGACGTCCGCGACGGGCGCGAACCCCGGAACGCGGACGGTCGCCTTCCCGATGCCGTCCGGGATCCGGAACGTCGTCCAGAACGTCAGCCGCTTCCCGGGCGCGACGTGGTAGCGGGAGTCCGGGCCGAACCCCGCGAAGTCGGGGCTGCCGACGACGCTCCGGTCCGCGGCGCGCAGCGACCGCACCGTCCGGTCCCCCGCCCGGAGCGTCACGCCGCTGGTCCCGGAGCCGACGTACAGGCCGTCCAGGTCGGCCGTGCGCGCCGGGTCGAACGCGGCGGCGCGGTCCTCGTTGACGATCGTGAACACCAGCGTCGCGAAGCCGGACGGCGCCCGGGTCAGCGCGTTCACCTCGACGCGGGCGTCCTTGACGCTCGCGCCGGGCGCGTCGTCCACGGTCGCCGGGTCGGCATCGGCGCGCCCCAGCACCGGGTGCGGCCAGTGCGGCGCCGCACCGCCCGCCGGGCCCGCCGCCGGGCCGCCCCCCGGGGACGCCGGCGCGGACGCCCGGGCCGACGGGGCGGGCGCGGGCGGCGCGGGACGCGCGAACGTCACCGTGACGCGCCGGTTCTTGCTCCGGCCGCCCTCCGTCTCGTTCGACGCGACCGGGTCGCCCGACCCGTGCCCGCGTGCCCGGAACGCCACCCCGTTGCGGGTGACCAGGTCGCCGAGGGCCGCCTCGACCGCCTCGGCGCGGCGGCGGGAGAGCGGTTCGTTGATCGCGTCGTTCCCGGTGTCGTCGGTGTGCCCGTCGACCTCGATCTCGGTGTCGGCCGACCGGTCGATGTCGGCGGCGACCGACCGCAGCCGCTCGCGCGCGTCCGCGCCCAGGTCGGCGCTGTCGGTGGCGAACAGCACGTCGGCGGCGAGCCGGACCCGCAGGTTCTCGCCGTCGTCGTCCCGCGCCGCCGCCTCCTGCTCGACCGTCGCCAGGACGGGCAGGACGAGCGGCGGCCCGGTCTCCTCCGCGCTCGGGTCGACCGGCCCCTGCGGTTCGTCGAACGTGTAGGCGCGGGCGTCCACGTCGGTGATCGGGACGTTCAGGAACGGCGGTGCGTGCGGGAACAGGACGCCCATGCTGCGGACGTCCTCGGGCGGCGCGGGGAACGCCGCGGCCAGCTCCCGGCTCTCGCCCGCCCGCACCGGCTCGGGGAAGGGGTGGTACCGGGTGCACAGGCACTGGCCGTCGGCGCGGTTGAGCGGGAAATGCTGCCTGGAGTTCCGTTCGTCCAGCAGGGAGACGGCCGATATCGCATTCGTGTCGACCGACCCCGGGCGTTCGCGATTGCGTTCGCCGTTCCCGGACAGCGACGTCATGATCGGGTAGTCCTCGCCGCTCTCGTTCGTCAGGCGGAACCGCGCCACGACGGCCTTGCCCGCGACCCGCTCCAGCGCGAGTAGTTCGACCCGCCCCTGCCGTCCCCACGCGGAGTATCGGGCGGCCAGAACCCCGTCCGCCAGGGAAGCCGCCGGGGCCGGCGACTCCGTTCCCCCGCTTTCCGGTCCGCTGTTTCCGCTGCTGCATCCGGCGATTGCGAGGGCCGGGGCGAGTGCGAACACAACGGCGGGGGAGCGACCCTGGAAGGGACGACCGAAAAGCATGGGGTCTCCTTGGAGCCGGGCGAGGAGTGGAAGCAGTGGAAGCAGTGGCCCGAAATTAGCGCATTCATGGATTTCCGGGCCGCACCCCGTCCGGCCGTCCGGAGGAGGAGGACGGGGTTGACGGCGGGCAGGGCCCCGCCTCATGATGAACACCTGTTCATGAACGTGTGTTCATAACGAGGGAGCGGTATGGAGATCGTCAACACGCACCAGGCCGAGGCGTGGAACGGGTACGAGGGCACGCACTGGGCCGACCACCACGCCCGGTACGACGCGGTGAACAGCGGCTTCAACGCGCACCTGCTGGACGCCGCCGCGATCGGCCCGCGCGACCGCGTGCTCGACATCGGCTGCGGCAACGGGCAGGCCACCCGGCTCGCGGCGGAGCGGGCGCGCCTCGGCGCGGCGACCGGCGTCGACCTGTCGGCGCCGATGCTCGCCCGCGCGCGGAGCCTCGCCGCGCAGGAGGGCGTCGGGAACGTCCGGTTCGAGCGGGGCGACGCGCAGCTGTACCCGTTCCCGGACGGCGGGTTCGACGTCGCGATCAGCCGGTTCGGGGTCATGTTCTTCGCCGACCCCGTCGCCGCGTTCGGCAACGTGCGGCGCGCGCTGGCGGCGGAGAGCGGGCGGGTCGCGTTCCTGGTCATGGCGCCGCCCGAGGAGAACGACCTCGGCACGGTGCTCGCCGCGCTTCCCGCGCTCCCGCGGCCCGCGATCGGGCACGACGGGCCGCTGTCCCTGGCCGACCCCGGCCGCGCCGCCGCCATCCTCGGCGCCGCCGGGTTCCGCGCAGCGGCGTCCCGGACCGTCGAGGCCGAGCAGGTGTGGGGGCGGGACGCCGCCGACGCCGCCGCGTTCCTCGCCGCCTGGGGGCCGATCCGCCACAACTACGGCGCGGGCGACGAGGTGGTCGCGACGATCGCCGGCGCGCTGCGCCCGTTCGAGCGGGACGGCGCCGTCCGGCTGCGCAGCACGGCCCGGCTGATCACGGCGCGCGCGTGAGGCGGGTCGCGGTCCTCGGCGGCTACGGGGCGGTCGGCCGGGAGGTCGTCGCGGGCCTGCGCGGCCGCGTGCCCGAGATCGTCGTCGCGGGCCGGGACCTCGCGAAGGCCCGGTCGGTCCCCGGGACGATCCCGCTGCGCGTCGACCTCCGGGACCCGCCCGACGCACCGCCCGACGCACCGCCCGACGCGCCGTTCGCCGCGGTCCTGGACGCCGACGCCGTCGTCATGTGCGCCGAACGGGCGAACGCGCGGGTCGCGCGGGCGTGCGCGGAACGCGGCGTCCACTACGTCGACGTGTCGGCGTCCCGCGAGATCCTGCGGGAGATCGAGGGGCTCGACGGGGTCGCGGCAGCGCACGGCGCGTCGGTGGTCGTCGGCGTGGGGGTCGCGCCCGGCGTCACGAACCTGCTCGCGCACCGGTTCGCCGGGTCCGGACGGCCCGTCGACATCGGCGTCCTGCTCGGCGCGGGCGAGCGGCACGGGCCGGGCGCCGTCGCGTGGACGCTCGACGCGCTCGGCGCCCTCCGCGAGCTGGACGAGTCGTGGACGATGCGGTTCCCGCCGCCGTTCGGGACGCGCCGCGTGCACCGCTTCCCGTTCCCCGACCCGGCCGCGGCGTCCGGGCGGGTCCGCACCGGCCTGGCCCTCGACTCCCGCGCCGCGACCGCGCTCCTCCCCCGCGCCGCCCGCTTCCGGGACGCGCGGTGGCTGCGGGCCGCCGCGCACCGGGTCCACGTCGGCGGGGACGGCTTCGCGGTGGCCGCCGCGTCCGGCGGGCGGGTCGCCGCGCTGTCCGGGCGGCGGCAGAGCCGGGCGTCCGGGCTGGTGGCGGCGCTGGCCGTGCGGCGGCTGGACGGGGCGCCGCGCGGCGTGCGGCACCTGGAGGCCGCGGTCGGGGCGGACTTCCTGGACGACCTGGCGGCCCACGGGTTCGCGCTGCACGCATACGATGCCGCCTGATGTCACCACGTAAAGCGGCGGCGCTGCGGGACGGCGACCGGACCCTGCGCGAGCACCTGATCGCCACCGCCGACCGCATGATGTCCGAGCGCGGCGCGGCGGGCCTGACCGTCCGGGCGATCGCGCGTGCGGCGGGGGTGGCCGACGGCGTCCTCTACAACCACTTCGACGGCAAGGAGGAGCTGCTGGCCCTCGCCCTGCACGCGCGGGTGCGGCGGGTCGAGCGGGAGCTGGGGCCGCCGCCCGAGCCGGGCGCCGGGACGCTCGCCGCGAACCTGCGCGCGCACGTCGAGCACGGGCTCGCGCTGCACCGCGCGCTGCTGCCCGCGCTCGCCGGGCTGACCGCGCAGCCCGACGTGCTCGCCCGGTTCGCGGCGGCGCACGAACCGGGCGACACGTGGCGCGACCGCCTGCACGACTACCTGCGGGCCGAGCGCGACCTCGGCCGGATCGCCGCGGACGCGTCCCCGGCCGCCGCCGCGTCGATGATCGTCGGGGTGTGCCACGAGGCCGTCCTGTCGGCGCTGCTGGGCGCGCGCGAGCCGTCCCCGGTGCCGGTGGACGAGGTCGTCGCGTCCGTCCTGCACGGCATCGCCCCGCGCGCGCCGCGCGGCGGGCGCTAGGCCACCATCGCCATCGCCTCCCTGACCTCGGTGAGGGTCCGGGCGGCGACGGCGCGGGCGCGCTCGTTCCCCTCGGCGAGGACGCGGCGCAGGTACGCCGGGTCGGCGGCGAGGTCGGCGCGGCGGGCGCGGATCGGCCGCAGGAACTCGTTCACCGACTCGATGGCGGTCTTCTTCAGCGCCGCGGCGCCGCCGTCGCCGACGTCCGCGGCCACGGCGTGCGGGTCGCGGCCCTGGCAGAGCGCGGCGAGGAGGACGAGGTTGGACACCCCGGGGCGGGCGTCCGGCTCGTAGGTGATGCGCCGGTCGGCGTCGGTCACCGCCCGCCGGAGCAGCCGGGCGGTGTCGTCCGGCGTCGCGGACAGGGCGATCGCGTTGCCGCGGCTCTTGCTCATCTTCCGCCCGTCCGTGCCGAGCAGGTTCGGGGCGTCCGACAGCAGCGCGTCCGGGACGGGGAAGACGGGCCCGTAGCGCTCGTTGAAGCGGCGCGCGACCGTCCGGGCGATCTCCTGGTGCGGGAGCTGGTCCTTGCCGACGGGCACGAGGTCGGCCTTGCAGAACAGGATGTCGGCGGCCTGGTGCACCGGGTAGGTGAACATGAGCCCGCTCACCGCCGCCTGCGACGACGCCGCGATCTCGTCCTTCACGGTCGGGTTGCGGCGCAGCTCCGCGACCGACACCAGGGACAGGAACGGCAGCATGAGCTGGTTCAGCTCGGGGACGGCGCTGTGCCGGAAGACCGTCGCGCGGGCGGGGTCGATCCCGGCGGCGAGGTAGTCGGCGGCGAGGCCGAGGGCGTGCTCGGGGAGCCGCTCGGCGACGTCCCGGTCGGTGAGCACCTGGTAGTCGGCGATGAGGACGAACACGTCGACGCCGAGGCGCTGCAGGCGCACCCGGTTGGCGAGGGTGCCGAAGTAGTGGCCGAGGTGCAGGGGTCCGGTGGGGCGGTCTCCGGTGAGGACGCGGAACGCCGCGGGGTCGGCGGCGACGCGCTCCTCGAGGTCGCGGGTGCGCCGCTCGGCGGCTTCGACGACGGGGTCCATGGGCGTGTCTCCTTCTCCGGCCGCCTCCGCGTCGCGGCCCCGCGCCGGGGAAAGGAGAAGGGCCGTCCGGCGGGACGGCCCTGTGCGTTCGTGATCGCGTGATCGTGCGGCCGTCCTAGGACGGCCACCAGCCGAGGCACGCGGTGCGCTGCATGTCCGCCACAGTACCCCGCCGGAGAAGCAGACGCCGCCAGATAATCCGCTACGGGACGAAATGGGTACGCTGGCGGCATGACCGCACTCGCACCGTCCAGCACCGAGACCGACCTGTCCTACCTCCTCGACCACACCGGCCTCGCGCTCAAGAGCCGGATGTCGGCGGCGCTCGCCGAGATCGGGCTGACGCCGCGCATGCACTGCGTCCTCGTGCACGCCCTGGAGGAGGAGCGGACGCAGATCCAGCTCGCCGAGATCGGCGACATGGACAAGACGACGATGGTCGTCACCGTGGACGCCCTGGAGAAGGCGGGGCTCGCCGAGCGGCGGCCGTCCACGCGGGACCGGCGCGCGCGGATCATCGCGGTCACCGAGAAGGGCGCGCGGGTCGCGGCGGAGAGCCAGCGGGTCGTCGACCGGGTGCACGGCGACGCGCTCGGCACGCTCCCGCCGGACGAGCGGGACGTGCTCGTCCGCGCACTGGAACGCCTGGTCACCGGGCATCTCGCGCGCCCCGTGGAGAGCCCGCAGCCGGTCCGGCGGGCCCGGGAGCGGAACAAATAGTCCGCCAATAGATCGTCTCTAACAAAACTATCTGCTAGCGTCTCACCCATCGACCCCACCGATGGGAGAGACCCGTGACCTCTGTCCTCCGAGCGCGCGGCACCGCGCTCGGCGTGCTGTCCGCCACGATGCTGATGACCGTCCTCGACGGCTCCATCGTCACCGTGGCGCTGCCCGCCATCCAGCACGACCTCGGCTTCTCCGCCACCGGCCTCAGCTGGACCGTCAACGCCTACCTCATCGCGTTCGGCGGCCTCCTGCTGCTCGCCGGACGGCTCGGCGACCTCGTCGGCCGCAAGACGATGTTCCTCGCCGGGAACGCCGTCTTCACCGCCGCGTCGCTGCTCGCGGGCGCCGCCACCGGCCCCGCCGTCCTCATCGCCGCCCGCTTCCTCCAGGGCGTCGGCAGCGCGATGGCCGCCGCGGTCGTCCTCGGCATCCTCGTCACCCTCTACACCGAACCCGCCGAACGCGCCCGCGCCATCGGCGTCTTCGCCTTCACCGGCGCCGCCGGGGCGTCCGTCGGGCAGGTGCTCGGCGGCGTCCTCACCGACGCCCTGAACTGGCACTGGATCTTCCTCATCAACCTGCCGATCGGCGTCGCCACGATCCTGCTCGCGCTGCCCGCCCTCCCCCGCGACCGCGGCACCGGCCTCGCCGCGGGCGCCGACGCCGCCGGCGCGGTGCTCGTCACGTCCGGGCTGATGCTCGGCATCTACACCGTCGTGAAGATCGAGCAGTACGGCGTCGGCTCCGCCCGCACGCTCGGCCTCGGCGCCCTGTCGGCCGCGCTGCTCGCGGGCTTCTTCGTCCGGCAGGCGAAGGCCGCGACCCCGCTCATGCCGCTGCGGATGCTGCGCTCCCGCACCGCCGCCGGCGCCTACGTCACCCAGATCCTCGTGTTCTCCGGGATGTTCTCGTTCCAGGTCATGGTCGCCCTCTACATGCAGAAGGTCCTCGGCTACGGCGCCCTGGAGACCGGCCTGGCGATGCTCCCCGCCGCCGTCGCCATCGGGACGATCTCGCTGTTCGGCTACGCCCGGCTCGCCCGCCGGTTCGGGGAGCGCGCCGTCCTGCTCACCGGCCTCGTCATGCTCGCCGCCGCGCTCGCCCTGCTCGTCCGCGTCCCGGTGCACGCCGCGTACGCCGCCGACCTGCTCCCGCCCATGCTGCTGATCGCCGGCGGCGGGCTCGTCATGCCCGCGCTGACCGGGCTCGCGATGTCCGGCGCCCGCCCCGAGGACGCGGGCCTGGCGTCCGGCCTGTTCAACACCACCCAGCAGATCGGGATGGCGGTCGGCGTCGCCGTGCTGTCCACCCTCGCCGCCGCCCGCACCGACGCCCTGCTCGCCGCCGGGGACACCGCCGCGACCGCGCTGACCGGCGGCTACCGGCTCGCCTTCGGCGTCGCCGCCGCCCTGCTCGCCGCCGCGTTCGCCGTCGCCGTCACCGTCCTGCGCGCCCCGAAGGCCGGCCCGGACGCCCCCGCGGCCGCGGGCACGGACGCCGAGCCGTCCGCCCCGACCCTCGCCCTCTGATGACCTCCGGCCACCGGCCGGCACCGATCGACAAGGAGCACACCATGACGCGGTACGGCCCCGGCCAGGGACCCGGCCCGAAGCCCGCCTCCGAGGACGAACTCGCCCGCCTGCTCGCCGCACGGCCGTTCGGCGTCCTCGCCACGAACAAGCGCAGCGGCCACCCGCACCTGTCGACCGTCGTCCACGCCTGGGACCCGGAGGCGCGCGTCATCCGGATCTCGACGATCGCCGGACGCGCGAAGGTGCGGCAGCTCGCGAACGACCCGCACGCGGCCCTGCACGTGTCCAGCGACGACCACATGGCGTTCGCCGTCGCCGAAGGGACCGCCGAAGTGTCCGACGTGAGCGGGACGCCCGGCGACGCCGTCGGCCGGGAACTCCTCGCGCTGACCCCCGGCTTCGCCGACCCGGACGACGAGCGCGCGTTCCTCGAACAGATGGTCAAGGACCGCCGGATGGTGATCCGCCTGCACGTCGACCGGCTCTACGGAACCGTCCTCGCGGACTGACGCGGAACCCGGTCAGTGCGGCAGGACGATGAGCAGCAGGGGCAGGCCCGCGACGAGCGGCACCGCCGCCGTCGCGGCCAGCCGCGTCGCGCGCGGCAGCGGGCGCGGCTCCAGCAGCCGGTTCACCCGGGCCATCACCGGGATGTCGTCGCGGGACGCCACCCCCAGCGTCCCCGACGGCGCCGCCGCCGGGCGCGCCGCGGCGAACCGCAGCAGCGCCGTCGCCAGCTCCCGCGGCGACCGCCCCGACCGGGCCCGGTCGTCCGCCGCCATCTCGATCAGCAGCTCCACCGCGTCCAGGCACCGGCCCACCAGCCGCAGCTGCGGGAACACCTGCCGCAGCGACGCGAACGGCAGCAGCACCAGGTCGTGCCGCTCGCGCGCGTGCGCCCGCTCGTGCGCGAGCACCGCCGCCAGCTCCGCCGTGTCGAGCAGCTCCAGCGTCCCGGCGCTCACCACCACCTTGGACGACCGGACGCCCGGCACGCAGTACGCCGCGGCACCCGGATGGTCCAGGACGAGGGTGCCCGGGACGGCCGAGTCGCGGCGCGACACCAGCGCCAGCAGCGCCCGGTGCCGCCGCCGGGCCCGCACCACCCGGACCACCGCGAACACCAGCATCACCAGCAGCACCCCGGTGAGGCTCATCGCCCCGAGCAGCGCCGCCATGTGCAGCGTGTCGAGCTTCGCCGCCCCGTCGTTGTACAGGCCGGGCAGCCCGCCCGCGACGCCGCTGCGGTACGGCAGCAGCGCCAGCCCGAGCAGGGCGCCGATCGTGGCGACGCCCCAGCACAGGCCCAGGGCCTGCCACAGGGCGATGCCGATGCGCGGGGTCCGCCACGTCCACCGGGCGCGGGACAGCGCGTGCGCCCCGCCGACGGTCCCCAGGGAGATCAATGCGAGCAGGGCGGTTCCGGTCATGCCGGTGGTTCCTTCGTGAGGGCTGCCAGCGCCTGGCGGAGCACGTCGACCTCGTTGCTCGAAACCGACTGGACGAAGTGGACGAGCGCCTTGTCGCGGTCGCCCGTCTCCTCCAGCGCACCCAGCATCAGCTCGGTCACGTACCCCTCCCGGCTCTCCACCGGACGGTACCGCCAAGCGCGGCCGTCGCGCTCGCGCTCCAGGAAGCCTTTCTTCGCGAGCCTGTCGAGAACCGTCATGACGGTCGTGTGGGCGAGGTCCCGGTCGTCCGCCAGCGCACGGCTGACGTCACGCGCGGTGGCGGCACCGGAGCCGGCGTCCTCCCGCGCCCAGAGGACCTCCATGACCGTGCGTTCAAGCTCTCCCAGACCCTTCACGGCATCCAGATTATCCGACGCCCCCGCGTAGTACTACAGCCGGTAGGAGTCCTGCTCCGGACGTCACCCGCCCGGACCCGCCAGCCCGTGCTCGTAGGCGATGATCACCAGCTGGACGCGGTCGCGGGCGTCCAGCTTCGCCAGCAGCCGCGCCACGTGCGCCTTCGCGGTCGCGACGCTGATCACCAGCTCGTCCGCGATCTCGTGGTTCGTCAGCCCGCGCCCCACCAGCGCCAGCACCTCCCGCTCCCGCCCGGTGACCCCCTCCAGCGGACGCGCCGGACGCGCGGGCTCCCGCTCCGGGCGCGCCGCGAACTCCGCGATCAGCCGCCGCGTCACGCTCGGCGCGATCAGCCCGTCGCCCCGCGCCACCACCCGGATCGCGCCGAGGATCTCCTCCAGCGCCATGTCCTTCACCAGGAACCCGCTCGCGCCCGCCCGCAGCGCCCCGTACACGTACTCGTCGTCGTCGAACGTGGTGAGCATCACCACCCGCGCGCCCGAGATCCGCCGCGTCGCCTCGATGCCGTCCATGTCCGGCATCCGGATGTCCATGACGACCACGTCCGGCGCGACCTCCTCCACCAGCCGCACCGCCTCCGCGCCCGTCCCGGCCTCCCCCACGATCTCCAGGTCGGACGTGTCGGCCATCAGCACCCGCAGCCCCGCCCGGACGAGCGGCTGGTCGTCCACGAGCAGCACCCGGACCGTCACGCCGGGATCCTCGCCGCCACCCGGAACCCGCCGCCCGGCCGCGGCCCCGCCGCGAACTCGCCCCGCAGGAGCGCGACCCGCTCCCGCATCCCCACGATCCCGAACCCGGCGCCCACCGTCCCGCCGCTCCCCTCGTCCTCGACCTCGATCTCCAGGCCGTCCTCCCGGTACCCGATCGTCACCCTGCAGTCCGCCACGCCCGCGTGCCGCACCACGTTCGTCAGCGCCTCCTGCACCACCCGGTAGGCGCACAGGTCGACGTCCGACGGCAGCTCCCGCCGCTCCCCCGTGCGCCGCACGTCCACCCGCACCCCGGCGTCGCACGTCGCCGCCGCGAGCCGCTCCAGGTCGTCCAGTCCCGGCGCCGGCCCGAGCGCCCCCTCCCGGCGCAGGCCGGTCAGCATCCGGCGCAGGCTCGCGAGCGTGTCCCGGCTCGTCGCCTCGATCACGTCGAGCGCCTTGCGCGCCTCCGCGGGCTGCGTGTCGATCACCCGTCCCCCGACGCCCGCCTGGATCGCGATGATCCCCACGCTGTGCGCCACCATGTCGTGCAGCTCCCGCGCGATCCGCAGCCGCTCCTCCGCGAGGGCCCGCTCCGTCTCCCGCGCCCGCAGCGCCTCCGCGTGCGCCCGCCGCACCCGCACCGAGTTCCCGGCCGTCCACGCGACCACCAGCGCGAGCAGCACCGACAGGTACAGCGTCTCGTTGACGTACATGAACAGCGAGACGCACAGGAGCTGAACCAGCGCCGTCACCCCGGCCGCGGTCAACGACGTCCACCGGGGCCGCACCGACGCGACGTACGCCACCCCGGCGTCCGCGAGGAGCACGTGCAGCAGCAGCGCCACACCCTGCTGCTCCGCCAGCATCCCGCCCGTCCAGGCCAGCAGCAGCACCGCGAACGCCGGCAGCGGCCACCGCGCCAGCATCCCGAGGACCGCGACCGTCAGCGCCACCGTCAGCAGCACCTCCAGCCCCTGGAAACCCGACGGCGCGCTCTCGAACGTCAGGTACACGACGACCGGGTACAGCGCTGCCGCGCACCACATCGACGCCGCGGAAAGAACCCGGCGATTCACCATGCGCCGATCGTAACGAGCGCGCCTCCCCCGCACATTGGCCCGCGGGCTTAATCCCCCGGGCCACAACCCCGTCCGCGAATGCAATCCCCGGCCCGACGCGACGCCCCCGCGCCATTCGCGATCGTGGGCCGTCCACACCGGACGGAGGACATACGTGAAACGGCTGGCGTACACGGCCCTCGCCATCGAACTGGTCGCCGTCGCGATATTCGCCGCGACCTACGACTCCCTCGACTTCCGCATCTACATGCTCGGCGGCGAGGCCCTCACCGACGGCGCGTCCCTCTACCTGGAGCAGCACGCCGACCACTGGTTCACCAACACCCCGTTCGCCGCCCTGGTGTTCGCGCCCCTCTCCGCCCTGCCCCTCGCCGTCGCCCGCGTGGCCTGGCAGCTCGCGTCCGTCGCGGCCTTCGCCTACGCGTGCGCGGTGACGCTCGAACTCGCCGGCCGCCGCCCGTCCCGTCCGGCCGTCGCCGCGGCCGTCGCCGCCGGCCTCGCTCTCGCGCCGATGTGGCACTCGCTCTACCAGGGGCAGGTCAACCTGTTCCTGCTGGCGCTCGTGATGCACGACATGAAACGCATCGCGAACAACAAGAAGGCGGGCATCGGAATCGGCATTGCCACGGCGATGAAACTGACCCCCGGAATCTTCATCCTCTTTCTCCTCGTCACCCGCAGAACGAAATCCGCCGCGCTCGCCGCCGCCGCATTCTGCGCCTGCGCCCTCGCCGCGTGGGCCGTCGCCCCCGACGCGTCCCGCGTCTACTGGCTGCACACCTTCTTCGACACGTCCCGCGTCGGCGCCCCCTACATCAGCAACCAGTCCCCGTACGGCGCGGCCGTCCGGATCTTCGGCGGCGCCGAGCACGTGGACGGCTGGTACACGTTCGTCCCGCCCCTGCTCGCCGTCGCCGGCCTCGCCCTCGCCGCCGCCCGCGCCCGCCGCGGCGACTGGCTCGCCGCGATCGCCGTCACCGGCACCACGGGCCTGCTCGTCTCCCCGATCTCGTGGGCGCACCACTGGGTGTGGGTCGTCCCGGCCCTCGCGGTCCTCCTCCGCGACGGCCACCGCAAGACCCCCGCCTTCGCCTTCGCGGTGTTCGCGATAGCCCCCATGTGGTTCACCCCCCACGACGGAGGCCCCGACGAGTACGGCTTCCACGGCCCCGTCACCCTCGTGGCGAACGCCTACCTGGCCGCGGCCCTCGCCTTCCTCGCCTACGCCTGCCTCCGCCTCCGAACCCCCCGCCCCGACCGCCACGCCCTCAAGCCCGATGCGCCCGAGAGCACCCCTGCTCACGAGAACCACCGGGTCCCCACGCCCGAACGCTGATCCGCGGTGAGACGGCGATCGACACAGGGGCCCTCCGCCGGTGGCGGAGGGCCCCTGCCGTGCTCAGGTGCGGCTCAGTTCAGATCGCCCAAGCACAGCGTCTCGCGCCACCCCTCGAGGCAGATCGACTCGTCGGAAATGAGAATAAGGAACGGAATACCGACGGGAATCGGAAGTTCGATCATGACCACCCTCGATTTCTCTGTGTGCTGACACAGTCACATACAGTCGCACCGTGCGTCGCGGCACACAAACGCCACAGAGCCGTGGCGAACGTGGGAGGCCGCCTCATCCCCGAGCGGCGCCGATGTACCCCGCACCTCCGCGATGCTCCCCCGGTTCACCGGCCGATTCCCCGGACGGGGCGGTCGGGGGCCGGTCGGTGATCCGCCCGGGTGCGGCCGCTTCGTCGAGGGTCAGTCGGTGATCTTGATGCGGAGGCGGCGGAAGCCGCGGCCCTTGTTCTCGACCTTGGCCACGGTGATGCGGCCGATCTGCTTGGTGGAGCCGACGTGGGTGCCGCCGTCGGCCTGGGTGTCGAGGCCGACGATGTCGACGATGCGGACGTCCTGCACCTCGGGCGGGACCAGGTTGGTGGCGGTGCGGACGATGTCGGGGATCGCGAACGCCTCGGCGCGCGGGAGGGTGCGGACGTCGATGCGGCGGTTCGCCTCGACCTCGGCGTTGCAGGCGTCCTCGACGGTCTGCTTGAAGTTCGGCGGGACTTCGCGCAGGTCGAAGTCCATCCTGGCGGTCAGCGGCTCCATGTTGCCGCCGGTGACGAGGCAGCCGAAGTCGCGGAACACGACGCCGCACAGCAGGTGCAGGCCGGAGTGGGTGCGCATGAGGGCGGTGCGGCGGTCGTCCTCGACGGCGCCGCGCACCACGGTCCCGGCGGGCGGGAGCGGGTCGTCTTCGGCGGGCAGGAGGACCGGGTCGTCGCCCTTGCGGACGCCGGCGATGCGGGTCTGGACGCCCTGCCAGAGGAGGACGCCGTGGTCCGGCGGCTGCCCGCCGCCGCCCGGGTAGAACGCCGAGCGGTCGAGGACGATCCCGTCGGGTCCGGATTCGAGGACGACCGCCTCCCACTCGCGGAGGTTCTGGTCGTCGAGTTCCAGCCGGGTCGTGCGTCCGTGCGCGGTCATGGCGGCCTCCTTGTCGTCGCGGCGGCGGGTCCGATCATGCCGCACCGCCGGTCAGCGGCGGGCGGGAAGCGGGAGGTCGGGGACGGTCGCGTCGGCGGGGCGGCATGATCGGGCCCCTGTCTCTT
>NZ_QHJN01000107.1:0-26871 GCF_003947565.1 Actinomadura sp. WAC 06369
GGGCGCCCCCGGCAAGCGCGCCGCGCTGCCGCACACCCGGGTCGTCCTGCACCAGCCGATGGGGCAGGGGCGCGGGGCGATCCCGGACCTCATCCTCCAGGCGGACGAGGTGGTGCGGGTGCGCGCGTGAACGAGGGCGGTGGCTCGCCCTCGCTCTCGTGTCCGGCCGGAACGTTCCTTACGGGTTCACCGTCCAGACCGCCGCCAGCTCGACGCGCGAGGCGACGTTCATCTTCTGGAACACCTTCTTCAGATGGAACGCCACGGTGTGCCGGGAGATGAACAGCTGCCTGCCGACCTCGTCGTTGGTGTGGCCCTGGCTCACCAGCTCGGCGACGGCGAACTCCGTCTTGGTGAGCCCGTGCGGAAGCAGGTCCGGGCAGTTGACGGTGCGGATGGCGCCGCGGCGGACACCGAAGTCGCGGAGCTTGCTCACCACGCGGGCGGCGTCCCGCCTGGCGCCGGTGGCCTCGTACACGCTCAGGACCGACTCCAGGGTGCGGACCGTCCGCTCCTTCTCGCAGCAGCGCTCGGACACCACGGCGGCCATGTCCTCCAACGCGGACGCCCTGGACCACCGGTCGGGGTAGAGGCCGGCCGCCTCCCACAGCTTCCCGGAGTCGCTTTCCAGCAGGCCGGCGGCGTGCAGGGCCGCGCCTCGCAGCGCACCGAACCGGGAGTTGTCGGCGGCCGCCGCGGAGACCGCCGACACCGTCTTCCGCGCCAGGTCCGGGGCGTCCAGCTTGCCGAAGGCGCGGACCAGCCAGGCCGCGGCCGCCGGTTCCGACACCATCAGGGGGCGGAGCACGTGGGGGCTGGTGACGATGCCGGAGATGAGGTCTCCCGCGCTGGCCACTCCGCTGCGGGCCTCCATGGCCTGGGCGGTCACCCAGGCTCCCGCGGCATGCCCGCAGTACCCCAGCAGGGCTTCGTCCGCCAGTTTGTCGACGAAGTCGAGGCAGACCCTCATGTCCGCGCGGCGGAGCGCGCAGAGCGCGATGACCGTGTAGCAGGGGGTCCGCAGAGAGCGCACGCCGTGCCGTTCGGCGATGCGGAGCCCCATTTCGAGTTCGGCGATGGCGTCATTGACGGTGCCCAGGGCGAAGTGCAGGGTGCCGCGGGCGACGTGCGACGCGGCGGCCAGCGTGGGCGATTCGGTTCCGGCGCCGTCCGCTTCGAGGGCTTCGAGCGCCCGCCGGCCCGACTCCAGTTCGCCGACCTTGATGAGCAGGGTGGCGTACCGGAACTGGGCGAGCCGGCAGAGCTCGTGACCGCCCTCGCATTCGGCGACGGCGGCCTCGGCGCCGTGCCGGACCGCCGCCTCGACCCGTCCGTCCTGCCATGCCTGCATGGAGCGCCGGAGCCGGGCCGCGGTATCGCACCGCCCTCTTATCCACTCGTCATCGAATCCGGCCAGGTAATCATTGGTTCCAGTAAGGGACCCGAGAGAAGATTGCATGTCCGTTTCACCTAACGACGATCGTTCGGGAGCACAGGTGAATGAGTTAGGCAGGAAATAATCTCATTAGGTATTACTTTTGACACGGACACGGGGGGCGGCGCCGAGCTTTCCCCCCGAACGCGGTCGAACGGGCCGGCCCGTGGGGGCCCGGCCGGCCGCCCGACGCTCACGTGCCACTTCCTCACTTGAAGAGCCGAGCACGTGGCGACAACCCTCCCCGGCTATTTGAGTTCGGCAACTCGCACACCAACGCTCCAGAGCATAACCAATAGCGCTCCGCAGATGTCAAGGGGCAAATCCTGTCACCCGATGTCTCGAACAGAGAAGCGACATCCCGTTCCGGGACAGGTTCTTATGATCAATTCAGGTGGCCCGTTTGCTGACCTGCGGCAACTCCCGGACGGCCGGCGAGGCGATCAATGGAGCGCTCCATGACCAGCGGATTCGGCGCGACGATTCACGCTGCACCTCGCTGACCTGCGACGACGAGGCGAGGGGCGACAACCGGTCACCCCGCCCCCGAACCACCCGGTGTGCAATGAGATGCATATCACAGTTTATTCACAAACGCGCTCCGGGCGTCGGCCGGGAGAAGAATCCTCCCCCGCCGGAGTCTGCAAATCACGAGAATGCGGCGTCTTATGGAGTTTGCGGCAATCGTTCCGACGGACGGCCCCAAAACAGCCGACCGACCGGCACCTTTAATATTAGGGTGCACCCTAAAATACTTGAGCGCGCTAATGCGTGAGTGTCCGGGCGAACGCACCCGCCCGCGGCCGGGCGCGATGGGCCCGCACCGTCCGATATCGCTGAGGCGTTCGTGCCGGGGCGCCGCGTCCGGCGACGTCGCAATGGCGGTGCCGCGACGCCCGGGTCCGCACCGGCCGGGGTCTCCCTCCGTGTCCTGCTGGATTGAGACACCTGTCGGACAGTCACCCCCCTCGGCGGCCGCGGCCTCATCATGGCCCCACCGGCTGCTCGTCCCGGATGTCCCGGGCGTTTTCAGGCTCGCAACGGCGTCCGCGGGCCGGTATCCCCAGCCTTGATAGTTGTCCGGCCCCGGCCCGCCCGGACGGCGCGCGCCCGTGGTCCATTCAGATCGCGACTCCGCGGTCCGAGTCGACGCTCCGGCGGCCGAGCCCGCTCCGCACGGTGTCGAGCACGCGTTCGGCCTCGTCCATGAGGAAGAAGTGGCCGCCCTGGAAGACCCGGAGTTCCGTCGGCCCGGTGGTGTGCTCCTCCCACGCCGCCGCCTCGTCGATCGTGACCTGGGGGTCGGCGTCCCCGGTGAGTACCGTCACCGGGCAGTCCAGGACGCGGCCGGGCTCGGGCCGGTAGGTCTCGACGGCGCGGTAGTCGGCGCGGATCGCCGGCAGGATCATCTCCAGCAGTTCCGGGTCCGCCAGCATGGCCGCGTCCGTGCCGCTCAGCCTCCGCAGCTCCGCCACGATCCGCTCGTCCGGCTCCGTGTGGAGGGTGCTCGGCCGGTGGCGGGACGGGGCCCGCCGGCCGGAGGCGAAGAACCGGACGGGCGCGCGGGTGCCGGAGTCCCGCATCCGCAGCGCGACCTCGTAGCCGACCAGGGCGCCCATGCTGTGCCCCAGCAGCGCCAGGGGGCGGTCGTCGAGGCGGCGCACCGCCGCGAAGATCTGGTCGGCCAGCTCGTGCAGGTCGGAGACGTTCGGCTCGTGCCGCCGGTCCTGCCGCCCCGGGTACTGGACCGCCAGCACCTCCACGGCCGGCGCGAGCGCCTTGGACGCCGGGAAGAAGAAGCTCGCCGACCCGCCGGCGTGCGGCAGGCACAGGAGGCGGGGGGCGCGGGCGTCACCGTCCGGCGCCGGGTGGAATCGGCGGGTCCATTTCTCGAACTGCTCCGCAGAATGAGGCACCCTCGCCACGCTAGGTCCGGGCGGTCCGCGCGCCATCCCTCGATCTGATAGGCCCACCGGCGGGCGCCCCCGGCGGTCGTCCGGCGAGGACCACCCGCGCGGACCACCGGCGGGAAGGCGAAACCGCAGCGGGCCGGACGAGACTACCGACGTTGGTGATGGCTCCCGGCGGTGGTGTGGGCGAGCCTGGCCGAAACCGCGTCAAAGCCGCGGTTTCCCGCTCGTCCCCGTACCGGACCCGGTGATCGACGCAGCACCGCCAGGAGGACTCCTTGAAGGTCATCATTCTCGCCGGGGTCGCCCCGTCGACGATCTTTACGCACGCCCCGCTCGCCACGGCTCTGCGCAACGCGGGCCACCAGGTCATGGTGACCAGCTCGATCGAGGAGATGATCCCCGTCATCACCGGGGTCGGGCTCCCCGCCGTGCCGGTCACCGACCCGGAGACGACCCCGCAGCAGATCCTCGCCAAGGCCGGGCTCGCCCGGGTGCCGGAGGACCCGGTGGAGCGCGAGGGCCTCTCGGGCCGGTGGTACGCGCGGATCGAGACCGAGCCCCTCGACGCCCTGCTGGCGTTCGCCGCGGAATGGGGCCCCGACGTGGTCGTCGGGGGCATGAGCGTCTACTCCGCGCCGCTGCTGGCGGCCCGCCTCGGCGTCCCCTACGTGCGCCACGCCTGGGACATCCACCACGGGCGGCTGGCCGACCCCGAGGCGTCGGACGAGCTGCGCGAGGAGCTGGCGGAGCTGGGCCTGGACGGGCTGCCCGAACCGGACATGATGATCGACGTCACGCCGCCGAGCCTGCGCACGCCGGAGGCCGGGCCCGCGCAGATGATGCGGTGGGTCCCGGCGAACGCGCAGAGCCGCCTGGAGCCGTGGATGTACACGCGGGGCGAGGGCCGCCGGATCTGCGTGACCATCGGCACCGGCGTGGCGACCTACAACCAGCACGACTTCCTCCAGGGGATCGTCGAGAACATCTCCGCCGTGGACGCGGAGGTGGTGGTCCCGGTGTCGGACGACGCCGCGCCCGCGCTGCGGGAGCGGATGCCGGACGTCAAGGCGGGCTGGATCCCGCTGGACGTCGTCGCGCCCACCTGCGACGTCATCGTCCACCAGACCGGCGGCAGCACCATGCTGACGGCGCTGACCTTCGGCGTGCCGCAGATCCTGATCCCCGACCCCGGGCAGCACCGCGCGTGCGACATGGCCCGCCGCCTCGCCGAGGCCGGCGCCGCGGTCGTGCTCTCCCCGGAGGAGGCGACCAGCGAGGTCATCGCCAAGAAGTGCCAGCAGATCCTGTCCGACCCGGCGTACGCGGAGGCCGCGGCGGGGCTCGGCCGGGAGATGGCCGCCCTGCCGCTGCCGTCCGAGGTGGTCCGGCGCATCGAGCGCCTCGTCGGCCGGACGTCCTGACGGGGCCGAGGCTCCTGGAGGGGTTCCCCACGTGACAACGAACGAGGCCGCGGACACGTCGCAGCTCCTGGCCGCACGGCTGCAGATCCCACCGGTGCCCTACAGCCGCGCCGCCGGGTCCTGGGTGTACGGCACCGACGGGCAGCGCTACCTGGACGCCGCCAGCGGGATCATCAACGTCAACATCGGCCACGCCCACCCGGTGGTGGTCGAGGCGCTGAGCGACCAGGCGGGCATCTGCACCTACGCCAGTCCGGGGACGTTCACGGCGACCCAGGTGCAGCGGCTGGCCACCGCCACGGCCAGGGCCGTGCACCGGCCGGACGACCGCGTCATGTTCACCCCCACCGGCACCCACGCCACCGAGGCCGCCATCGCGCTGGCCCGGCTGGCGCAGCGGGCGCGGGGGGAGCTGGGCCGCCACAAGGTGCTGACGGCCACGCTCGGCTACCACGGCAACAGCGCGTTCGTGCTGGCGCTGTCGGGGCACCGCAACCGGCGGCCGCACGAGGACGACGCCTTCGGCATCGGCCCCGCCTTCGACCCGCCCTACCCCGGCCAGCACCGCGGCTGCCGGTTCCCGGTCTGCCGGGCCGAATGCGCGATCGAGGTGCGCGAGGCGATCGTCAAGGCGGGTCCGGAGAGCGTGGCGGCGGTCCTGCTGGAACCCGTCAACGGCACCACCGGCGGCGGGTACGTGCCGCCGCCCGGATACCTGCGGGCCGTCCGCGGGATCTGCGACGAGTACGGCGTCCTGCTGGTCCACGACGAGGTGCTCACCGGGCTGGGCCGCACCGGCCTCCCGCTGGCCTCGCACCACGCCCCGGGCGCCGAACCCGACATCATCACCCTCGCGAAGGGGCTCGGGGCGGGGTACCTGCCGCTGGCCGCCACGATGGTCGCGCCCCGGCTCGCCGAGGACATCATGGCCGCCGGCAAGTGGCTCCCCCTCATGGGGACCATGTCGGGGACCCCGCTGCAGGGACGGGTCGGGCTCGCGGTCCTGTCGGTGCTGGAGGACCTCGGCGTCTTCGAGCGCGACCGGGTCGGCGGCGCGGCCGTGGGCCGGGTCGTCGCCGAGGCGACGCGGGGCCTGCCGGTCGTGACCGGCGTGCGCGGCCTCGGGCACTTCTACGGCCTGGAGCTGGCCCCGGGCAGCATCCGCGACCTCCTCCGCGTCACCAGGGAGAAGGGCCTGCTCCTGTACCCCTTCGCCGGGTGGCATCCGGACGGGAGCGGCGAGGGCCTGCTGGTCGCGCCGCCGCTGAACGCCACCGACACCGAACTGGAGTTCCTCGGCGAGACGCTGCGCGCCTCGCTGCTCGAGACCGCCGAACGCCTGAACTGACCGGACGAACGACGGCGAAGGCCCGGGAGCGTTCTCCCGGGCCTTCGCCGTTCTCGTGTCCGTCCCCTGCGCCCGTCCCCCGCGCTCTCGGCGGGCTACGGGTGGCCGCCCCCGTGCGAACCGCCGTGCGAGCCGCCGCCGTGCGAGCCGCCGCCGTGCGAGCCGCCGCCGTGCGAGCCGCCGCCGTGCGAGCCGCCGTGCATGTGGAAGCGCGCCACCTCGGGCGGGTGCACGACGAACGGCCGCATCATGCCCTCGTCCTCGTGGTCGAGGATGTGGCAGTGGTACATGAACGCGCCGGTCGCGCCCTCGAACCGGCCCGCGACCGTGATCCACTCCCCGGGCCACAGGTTGAAGGTGTCCTTCCAGCCTTCCTCGTGCCGCTCGATCGGCGGTCCCGCGTCCGGCACGGGCAGCGGCCGGGACGTGCCGCCGGCGGCGGCGTCGAAGGCCGACAGGTCGCGCCACGTCCGGCGGGACAGGAGCTGGAGCCGCGCCAGGTGGATGTGCGTGGGGTGCGGCGGCCCGCCGAGCTGGATCAGGTTCCACACCGCCCACCGGCCGTGGTCGATGAAGATCGTCGTGGTGTCGTCGAAGAGGCTCGCGACCCGCCGGAACGTCCGCACCCGTCCGGTGGCCGGGTCGGTGAGCTGGAGGATCCCCTCCGCCGGGAGCCGCCCGGGCACCTGGTCCGGGTCGGTGATCTCCTGCAGTTCCCACATCTGCGGGTGCGCCTGCCCGGCCACGTTGGGCGGGAGTGCCGCCACGAACACCTCGTCGTGGTCGTCCGGGACGGTCGTGCCGTGCTCCAGCCGCACGTACGACGACGCCAGCCGCTCCGGCGGCCGGAACGGGCCGGGCCGCCCGCGCCCGGCGACGCGGAACTCCATGATGTCCGGCTCGACCGCGCTGCCGGTGCTGGTGAGCCGCAGCCGCCGTCCCGCGAACCGGCCGAAGTCGATCAGCAGGTCGGCCCGCTCGCCCGGGGCGAGGGTCAGGCCGTTCCCGGGGACTCGCGCGGGAGCGGGCAGCAGCCCGGCGTCGGTGCCGATGATCCGCACCGCCTCGTTCCGCACGGTGCCCGTCTCGTCGGCCAGGTCGAGGCGGAAGAAGCGCGCGTTCGCCGCGTTGAGCACGCGGAAGCGGTACCAGCGCGGCCGGACCTCCAGGTGCGGCCAGATGACGCCGTTGACGAGGGTGAACGGGCCGGTGACGGGGGCCGACGTGCCGGTCGCGGGCGCGTACTGGAACTTGAACAGCAGCCGGCCGGTGAGCGCGCCGGTCGCCGGGTCGGTGTCGAGGTTGCGGTCGGCGATGACCAGCGGGATCTCCTGGTCGCCGCCGGGCAGGCCGAGCCGGTCCTCCTCCTCGTCGCGGACGAGGTACATGCCGGCCAGCCCGGCGTACACGGTGAAGCGGGTCACGGCCATCGCGTGGTCGTGGTACCAGAGGGTCCGCGCCGTCTCCCGGTTCGGGTACTCGGTGAGCTGCGCGTTCCCCGGCAGGACGGCGTTGTGCGCCCAGCCGTCGCTGCCGCCGTTCACCGCCGCGCCGTGCAGGTGCACGACGGTCCACGGCGGCAGTTCGGCGACGCCGTCGATGAGCTCCACCCCGGACGGCAGGGTGCCGTCGGGGTTCCGGTAGCCGGGGGTGTCCGCCGGGGAGGGCCGGGCGACCGGTGCCCGCACGGCGACCAGCGGGACCGTCCCGTCGAGGTCGTTGCTCCAGGCGACGCGCAGCCGGCTGCCGCGGCGCACCTCGATGGTCGGGCCGGGGAAGTGGCCCTCGTAGGTCCACAGGGTGGTCGGCGGCAGCTGCGAGTGCAGCCTGAGCCGCGCGGTCGTCATGCCGACGGCGATCTCGCCGCGGTGCCGGCCCCGCGGCCGGATCACCGGCGGTATCCGCAGCGGGTCCCGGAACTTCGCCAGCCCGAAGTTCGGTGCCGCGGGCGCGCCGGGCCGTCCCGGGGGCGCCGCCGGCCGTGCCGGGGGCGCGCCGCGCGCCGGCGGGACGGCCGCCGCGTGCGCGGCGTCCGAACCGGGCGGGCCCGCGGCGCTTCCGGCGGCGCCCGCGGAGCCGAGCACCGCGGAGGCGAGGAACGTGCGTCGGTGGACCTGGTCGTTCACTCGGTTTCCCCTCGGCCGGGACCGTGCCGTCAGCGCCCGGCCGTCCGCACGTACTCCCGGACGGACTCGATCACGTAATCGATCATGGGTGTGGTCAGCCCCGGGTACACGCCGACCCAGAACGTCCGCTCGGTGATCACGTCGGAGTTGGCCAGCTCGCCGGACACCCGGAACGTCCGGTCCTCGTACGCGGGATGCCGGGTGAGGTTGCCGGCGAAGAGCCGCCGGGTGCCGATCCGGCGGGACCCGAGGAACCCCTCCAGGCCCGCCCGGGTGAACGGGGCGTCCGGCAGCACGGTGATCACGAAGCCGAACCAGCTCGGGTCGGCGCCGGGCGTCGGGCTCGGCAGCAGCAGTCCGGGCACGTCGGCCAGGCCCTCGCGCAGCCGCCGCCAGTTGCGCCGCCGGGCGGCGCCGAAGTCGTCCAGCTTGGCGAGCTGGGTGAGCCCGAGCGCGGCCTGCACGTCGGTCGCCTTCAGGTTGTATCCGACGTGCGAGAAGATGTACTTGTGGTCGTAGCCGTGCGGCAGCGACCCCATCTGCTGGTCGAACCGCTTGCGGCAGGTGTCGTCCTCGCCCGGCTCGCACCAGCAGTCCCGGCCCCAGTCGCGCAGCTGCTCCACGATCCGGGCGAGCGCGAGGTTGGACGTCAGCACGCAGCCGCCCTCACCGGTGGTGAGGTGGTGCGCCGGGTAGAAGCTGACGGTGGACAGGTCGCCGAACGTCCCCGTCGGGCGCCCCTGGTAGAAGGAGCCGACGGCGTCGCAGTTGTCCTCGATCAGGAACAGGTCGTGCCGGTCGGCGATCTCGGCGATCTCCGCCGCGGCATACGGGTTGCCCAGGGCGTGCGCCACCAGGATCGCTTTCGTGCGCGGGCCGACGGCGGCCTCGATGCGCTCCGGGACGGGGTTGTAGGTGCCCAGCTCGACGTCGACGAACACCGGGGTGAGCCCGTTCTGGATGATCGGGTTGACCGTGGTCGGCCACCCCGCCGCCACGGTGACCACCTCGTCGCCGGGGACGAGCCGGCGGTCCTCCAGCGTCGGTGAGGTCAGTGCGGACAGGGCGAGGAGGTTCGCCGACGAGCCCGAATTGGTCATGTGAGCCTTGCGCAGCCCCAGAGCGCGCGCGAACTCGCGCTCGAACCGGCGTGCGCTGACGCCGGAGGCGATCCGCATCTCCAGTGCCGCCTCGACCAGGGCGACGCGGTCCTCCTCGTCCAGGGTGGCCCCGGACACCGGCACCGGCGTGGTCCCGGGCACGAACTCGTCGGACGCGTTCTCCCGGTGGTACTTGCGCACGAGTTCCAGGAGGAACGCCTTGCTCTCCGTCATGCCCGCGACCTCCTCGCGTGTTCCCGATCTCGTCGACCGGCGTCGTCCGGCGCGGTGTCCGCCGATCGTGCCGCTCGCCGCGCCGGGTGCGGGCACCTCGGCCCTCGCGTGCACAAGAAAGGCGATTCGGCCTCTTCGGCACATTAAGTAAGCGGCGCCGGGCCGAGCATCCCCCGACCTGATAGGACTTCGCGTCCGTCCCGGTACACGCCCGTCCCGATCGGGAGCTATCAGGTCGAGGGATACCGGGCCGGTCGCGCCTCTCCTAGCCTGCGAACGGATCACGCGGATCGCCGCTGGTCGGACGGCGTCGGCCGCGCGACGACGGCGCAGAGCCCCGTGCCGGTCGGACCCGTGCCGAACTGAGAGGTGCCCCATTGAGCGTCGTGCTGCTGCTGAACGGTCCCAATCTGGGTGCGCTGGGTCACCGCGAACCGGAGATCTATGGCACCGACACGCTCGCCGACATCGAGAAGGCGGTCGCCGCCGAGGTGGCCGCCCGCGGCTGGGAGGTCGCCCCGGTCCAGCGGGACGGCGAGGGCGAGCTGGTCGGCGCGGTCCACGAGCACCGCGACACCACGGTCGGCGCCATCGTCAACCCGGGCGCGCTGATGATCGCCGGCTGGAGCCTGCGGGACGCGCTGGCGAGCTACCCGCCGCCGTGGATCGAGGTGCACCTCAGCAACGTCTGGGCCCGGGAGCGGTTCCGCCACGAGTCGGTGCTCGCCCCGCTCGCGTCCGGCGCCGTGGTCGGCCTCGGCGCGTACGGCTACCGGCTGGCGGCCCGGGCGCTGATGCACCTGTGCCCGGACGCCTGACGCGGTGGGCGGCGTGAACGCGGCGGAGGCGGAGGCGGGAGCCGCCGTCGAGGCGGGCGGCGGCGCGGTCATGTCCATGGCCGGCTTCCACACCTGGTTCGACGCGCGGGCGCGCGCGAACCGCTTCCAGGTGGACCGGATCCCGTTCGCCGACCTGTCCGGATGGGGCTTCGAGCCCGGCACCGGCAACCTCGTCCACGACAGCGGGCGGTTCTTCTCGATCGAGGGCCTGCGCGTGCGGACGGACCGGGCGTGGGCGGGCCGGTGGACCCAGCCGATCATCGTGCAGCAGGAGATCGGGCTGCTCGGCATCCTCGTCAAGCGGTTCGGCGGCGTCCCGCACTGCCTGATGCAGGCCAAGATGGAGCCGGGCAACATCAACGGCCTCCAGCTCTCCCCGACCGTGCAGGCCACCCGCAGCAACTACACGAAGGTCCACGGCGGCGCCGGGACCAAGTACCTGGAGTACTTCCGGCCGGGCTCGCGCGGCCGGGTGCTGTTCGACGGGCTCCAGTCCGAGCAGGGAACGTGGTTCCTGCACAAGCGCAACCGCAACATCGTCGTCGAGACCGGCGCCGACGTCCCGCTCCACGACGACTTCTGCTGGCTGACGCTCGACCAGATCCACCGCCTGCTGCGCCTGGACCACATGGTGAACATGGACTCCAGGACCGTCCTGGCCTGCATCCCGCCCGAACTGGCCCCGGCCCCGCCGGGCGGGCGCCGGGACGACGCCGCGGACGGCTCGTTCGCCGAGGCGGTCCGCGGTTCGCTGGCGGGGCACGGCAGGGCCGTCCACGACCTGGGCGAGGTGCTCGGCTGGCTCACCGAGATCCGCGCCCGGCAGGAGCTGGTGCAGCGGCTCGTCCCGCTGCGGGACGTCACCGAGGGCGGCTGGCGGATCGGCGCCGACGCCATCGGGCACCGGGACGGCAAGTACTTCGACATCGTCGCGGTGGACGTGCGGGCGACCAACCGCGAGGTCGCCGCGTGGTCCCAGCCGCTGCTGGCGCCCGTCCAGCCCGGTCTGGTCGCGCTGCTGGTCAAGCGGATCGGCGGCACGCTGCACGCCCTGGTCCGGGCCCGCAGCGACGCGGGCATGCTCAACATCGCCGAGCTGACCGCCAGCGTGCACTGCCAGCCGGGCAACTACGCCGACGCGCCGCCGGAGCACCGTCCGCGCTACCTGGACCACGTGCTCGCCGCGCCCCCGGACCGGATCCGGCTGGACGTCATGTACTCCGAGGAGGGCGGCCGCTTCTACCACGCGCAGAACCGCTACCTGGTCGTCGAGGTCGACGACGGCTTCGCCGCCGACCCCGGCGACCGGTTCCTGTGGGTCGCGCTCGACCAGCTCACCTCGCTGCTGCGGCACAGCAACTACCTGACCGTCGAGCTCCGCAGCCTCATGGCGAACCTGCGCAGCCTGTGACCCGCGCCGGAGCGAGACCGGCCCCGAGCGAGAAGAAGGAGTCCCCCGCCGTGACGACCAAACCGACCGAGAAGCCGCCCGGGAAGCCGCCCGAGGGCAACGTGCTCGGTTCGCCGATCCCCCGCGAACTCATCCACCGCGACGACCCGTTCACGCTGCCGCCCGCGCTGGTGGCGCTGGCCGAGCGGGCCCCGGTCACCCGGGCGACGCTGCCCGGCGGCGCCCCGTTCTGGCTGGTGTCCGGGCACGCGGAGGGCCGCGCGGTGCTGGCGGACCCGCGGTTCTCCTCCGACCGGTTCCGCTACCACCCCCGGTTCACGAGCCTGTCCGAGGAGGAGCGGGAGCAGCTGCGCAACGCGAAGGCGCAGGCCGGGTCGTTCATCAACATGGACCCGCCGGAGCACACCCGCTACCGCAAGCTGCTCGCCGGGCAGTTCACCGTCCGCCGGATCAACCGGCTCGCCGAACGCATCGAGGAGATCGTCACCGAGCGGCTGGACGCCATGGCGGCCCGGGGCGGCACCGCCGACCTCATGGCCGACTTCGCGTTCCCGGTGCCCTCGCTGGTGATCTGCGAGCTGCTCGGGGTGCCGTACGCGGACCGGGCGGAGTTCCGGCGGCGCGCGACGACCCTGCTGCAGGCGAACCTGCCGGTCAAGGACGCCATGGAGAACGCCGAGGCGCTGCGGGCGTTCATGGCGCGGCTGATCGCCGGCAAGCGGGCGGACCCCGCCGACGACCTGCTCTCCGACCTGATCCACCGCGCCGGGGCCGAGCCCGCGCTGACGGACGACGAGCTGGTCGGCATCGCCAACCTGCTGCTCCTCGCGGGCTACGAGACGACCGCGGGCATGCTGGGGCTGGGCACGTTCGTCCTGCTGCAGCGCCCCCGCCAGCTCGACGCGCTGCGCGAGGACCCGTCCCGGATGGGCGACGCCGTCGAGGAGCTGCTGCGCTACCTGTCGATCGTGCACATCGGGCTCTTCCGGTTCACCACCGTGGACCTGGAGATCGGCGGCGAGCACATCCCGGCGGGCTCGTCCGTGGTGGTCTCGGTGGTGACCGCCAACCGCGACGAGAAGCACTGGCCCGACCCGGACGTGCTGGACGTGACGCGCCCCCGGGGCCCGCACCTGGCGTTCGGCCACGGCGTGCACCAGTGCCTGGGCCAGCAGCTGGCCCGGGTGGAGATGAGGATCGCCTTCACCGAGCTGCTGCGCCGCCTCCCCGGCCTCCGCCTCGCCGTCCCGCCCGAGGAGGTCCCCGTGCGCGACGAGATGCTGCACTACGGCGTCGACGCGCTGCCCGTCGCCTGGGACGCGTCATGAAGCTGTACGCCGACCCGAAGACCTGCGTCGGCGCGGGCCTGTGCGTCCTGCGCCTCCCCGACGTGTTCGACCAGGACGAGGACGACGGCACCGTGATCCTCCTGCGGACCACGCCCGACCCCGCCCAGGAGAGCACCGTGCTCAACGCCGTCAAAGCCTGCCCGACCGGCGCGCTGCGGGTCGACCGCTGAAGGCCCCCTTCAGGAAGGAACATCATGGTCGCAGTCACCGACTCCTGGGACGCCCCCGAGGAGCAGTTCTGGATGCGGGGTGAGCGGCCCGCCGAGCCGGTCGCCTTCGACCCGGTCACCAAGGTCTGGAACGTCTACGGCCATGCCGAGGCGCTGCGGGCCCTCAACGAGCCGGCGGTCTTCTCGTCGGAGGTCCAGCGCAAGATCCCCATCGACGACCGGGTCAACGAGGGCAACCTGCTGCGCATGGACGGCGCGCCGCACGCCAAGCTCCGCAAGATCGTGAGCCGTGTCTTCACGCCTAAGGTGGTGGCGGGGCTCGAACCGCGGATCGCCGAGGTGACCGGCGAGCTGCTCGACGGGGTCGCCGCCCGCGAGGGGTTCGACCTGGTCGAGGAGCTGGCCTACCCGCTGCCGGTGATCGTCATCGCCGACCTGCTGGGCGTGCCGGCCGGCGACCGCCCGCTGTTCAAGAAGTGGGTGGCGCAGATGTTCGACGACCACCAGGACGTCTCCCTGGAGAACTGGGAGGACGGGCCGGACGGCGCGCCGCACGCGGCGGCCATGGACGGCGCCGCCGAGGTCCTCCGCTACATCGGCGAGCACGTCGCGGAGCGGCGGGTGAAGCCGCGCGACGACCTGCTCACCAGGCTCGTCGAGGCCGAGGTGGACGGGGAGCGCCTCACCGAGGCCCAGGTGCAGAACTTCGGCTTCGTGCTCCTGCTCACCGGCTACATCACCACGACCATGCTGCTGGGCAACACCGTCCTCTGCCTGGACGCCCACCCGGAGTGGATGGGCAGGGTGCGCGCCGACCGGACGCTCCTCCCGGACGTGATCGAGGAGTCGCTGCGGCTGCTCCCCCCGTTCACGGCCGTCTCGCGGCTCACCAACGAGGACGTCGAGCTGGGCGGGCGGCGCATCCCCGCCGACGAGCTCGTGATGGTGTGGCTCGGCGCGGCCAACCGGGACGAGCGCGAGTTCCCCGACCCGCACGCCTTCGACCCGACCCGCGCTCCCAACAACCACCTGTCGTTCGGCCGCGGGATCCACTTCTGCATGGGCGCCCCCTTGGCCCGGGCCGAGGGCCGCATCGCGCTGAACGTCCTGCTGGACCGCTTCCCGGACCTGCGCGTCGACCCGCGGGAAGGCCCGACGTTCAAGTCCATCCCCATCATGACCGGGGTCGACAGGCTCCCCCTGCTGATCGGCCGGAGCTGAGCGGCCGGAGCCGGCCGGTGCCGGGCGGCGCCGCCGCCTGAGCCGGACGGTCGGCGGGCGCGAGAAGACCGCCGTGCGGATCTCCGCACGGCGGTCTCGTCGTCCGCGGGCCCGCGGGCCGCCGGCTACGCCGGGGCGGCCTCGGGCTGCTTGTGGCTCGCCCACACGAGGTCACCGTCGATGCTCGACACCCGCCACCCCTCCGGGGCGCGGACCGCCCCGTACCGCAGGCGCGAGCTGATCGTGAGCTTGGGCTCCGGGGCGATCGCCCCCTCCGGCGCGGTGTCGTCGCTGAGGATCACGACCACGCTCGCCGTCACGTCGGCGCGGTCGCCGTCCACGTCGATGAGGACGTTGTGGACGAGGTGCTGGGACCGCTCGCCGGGCGAGTGCGCGGCCGCCGCGCCCGCGATCACCGCGTCCCGCCCCCGCACCGGCGCGCCGCTCGGGTCCTTCGAGGCGACCTCCTCGGCGAACACCGAGCGCAGGTCCTCGAACCTGCCTTCGTCCATGAGGGTGCAGAACCGGTAGATCAGCTGGGTGAGGTCCGCGCGGTCGTCGGTCAGGCTCATCGATGCTCCCTGCACTGCCGGCCGGCGCTCCGGCCGGCCGTTCGGTGGACTGTTCTGCCGGCCGCTCCGCCGGTCGGACGGCGGCGCGGCCGGTCGCCGCGCTCCGTCCGGGTCACGCCCGGCGGAGGAAGTCGCCGATCGCCCCGGCCAGGCCCGCGGCGTCGATCCCGTGCAGCCGGTCGTGGTCGGCCGCCTTGCCGTAGGCGCGCACCTCCTGGTCGCGCCGCACTCCGAACGAGCGCAGCCGGTGCGGGACGTCCGCGAGCGCCTCGGCCGCCTCGTGCGCCGAGGTGCCGGCCAGGTACGGCTCGACGAGCGCGACGTTCGGCGCCGCGGAGTCCACCGCGCGGCGCAGCCCGGCGCGGTCGAACGGCCGGACCGTCGAGGCGTACAGCACCGTCACGTCCATGCCGGCGGTGGCTTCGAGCACCTGCCGCAGCATCGGCCCGATCGCGGCCACCACCCCGGCGGTGCCCTCGCGCAGGACGGTGAACCCGTCCGACAGCGGCACCGACTCGCCGTGCACCTGGTCGGACAGCCGGATGTAGACCCGCCCGTCGCCGGACAGCGCGTCCTTCAGCAGCGGCTCGACCTCGTCCTCGTGCCCCGGCACGTGCACGGTCCAGCCCGGCAGCGTGTCGAGGAGCGGCACGTCGCCAGGCGCCTGGTGGGTGCGGCCGCGGGCCAGGTCGTCGTAGGAGCCGCCGATGCTGACCAGCACCGCGCCGACGTCCTGGTGCCCGAGGCTGATCTTGATCTGCTCGAACGGCCGCTCCACCAGGAACGGCGTGTAGGTGTGCACCACCGGGCGGTACCCGGTCAGCGCCAGCCCGCCGGCCATGCTCATCATCGCCTGCTCGCGGATCCCGACGTTGATCACCCGGTCCGGGTACCGCTCCCGCGCCTCGTCGAAGGACCACGAGGAGATGTCGGCGGTCAGCATGACCACCCGCGGGTCGGTCGCCAGCGACGCGATCACGGTGTCGATGAAGACCGTGCGCATCAGCTTCCTGTCCACCTCGGTCGTCATCCGGCGACCCCTTCCTTGCGACGGACGTTCGCCACGACGGCCTGCGGCCGGCCGGCGGGCTCCCGGGTCAGCGCCTTGTACAGCGCTTCGTGGTCGTGCCCGTCCACGGCGGCGGCGTCCCAGCCCTCGACCTCGAACCGCTTGGCGATGCCGTCCGGCCAGCCGAGGCTGGCGGACTTGTTGTCGATCACGATCACGGTGAGCCGGTCCAGCCCGAAGCGCCCGGCGATCTCGATCGCCTCGTTGTTGCTGCCCTCGTCCAGCTCGCCGTCGCCGATCAGCACCACCACCCGGGCGGCGCGGCCGTCGATGCGCAGGCCGAGCGCGGTCCCGACGCCGAGCGGCAGCCCGTGGCCGAGGGAGCCGCTGCTGATCTCCACGCCGGGCACGAGCACGCGGTCCGGGTGCAGTCCGAGCGGGGAGTCGACCGTGGTCCAGGTGTCGAGCTCCTCCGGAGGGAAGAAGCCCTTCGCGGCGAGCATCGCGTAGTAGGCCATCGGGCCGTGGCCCTTGGAGAGGTAGAACCGGTCGCGGTCCGGGTCGTCGACGGTGTCGGGCGACACGTTCAGCACCCGGTCGTAGAGCACCCAGATCGTGTCCGTCGTGGACACCGCGGCCCAGATGTGCTTCTCGTCGCCGATCATCCTGCGGAACAGGGCGCGGATCGTCTCTTCGGTCGTCTGCTCGGACGTGCGGTCGGTCGTCTGGTCGGTCGTCTGCATGGCTCCACCTGCAACGTTTCTGATGGTCACTCCGCCACGACCACGGGTCAGGCGGGCTTGCGGGCGGTCAGCAGGACGTACCCCACCATCGGCGCGTCGCTGAGCTGGCGGAAGTTCGAGAGGGTGCGCTCGAACTGCTCCGCCCCGATGTGCCGTACGGCCTGGTCCCGCACCGCCGTGAAGATCTCCGCGGACTTGCCCCACGACGGGCGGGTGCGGTCGCTGATGTCCTCGGCGACCTCGGGCTCCAGCCCGGCCTCCCGGATGCGGGACAGGTACTCGTCGAGATCGACGATCTTCAGCACGCCCTGCCGGACGAGGTCGACCCGGGCGGCGGCGTCGGCGCCGCTCCCGTGCTCGCCGCGGAGCAGGAAGTCGCCGATCGCCAGCCGCCCGCCGGGGCGCAGCACCCTGGCCGCCTGGCGGATCACGTGCCACCGGTCCGGCATGTGGTGCAGCGACTCCAGCGCCCAGACGATGTCGAACGACGCGTCCGGGAACGGCAGGTCCATCGCGTCCGCGTACTCGAACGACAGCCGGTCCGCCAGCCCGGCGGCGGCGGCGCGTTCGCCCGCGCGCTCCACCTGCCGCTTGCTGATCGAGATTCCGACCGCGGTGATCCCGTGGTCCCGGACCAGCCGGGCGGCCGGCTCGCCGACGCCGCAGCCGACGTCGAGCAGGCGGGCGCCCGGCTCGATGGCCAGCATCCCGGCCAGCTTGCCCGTCAGCCGGTTCGTGGCCTCGTCGAGCGACGCGCCGTCGGATTCGTCCTCCCAGTAGCCGTGGTGCAGATTGTCGCCCCAGAGCTGATCGAGCAGTTCCGCGAAATCGTCATATCCCTGCCCGATCTCGGTCGGCGTCGGCTTTGTCACCAGCACCCCTCACGGTTCGCTACGTTCCGACATTTTCTGAACGTGATCGACCACACGCAGGCTAGGGCGGGTGCGGGCGGCCGGGTATCCCTCGCGTTGATAGCCGTGCGGGCGGCCGCGGTGTTCACCGCCGCCTGGGGCGAGGCCGCGGCGCGGACCTGGAACCGGCACCGCTCGGCGCTGCACTCCTTCACCACCTGGGCGGCCGGGCCCGGTCGCGGCTGGGTCACCACCGATCTCGCCGCGCTGATCGAGCGGCGGCCAGGGGCCCGGCGTCGGCCAGCAGCCCGGCCAGGCGGGCGCGGACGTTGCGGGGGCGCGTGCCCAGCACGTTCTCCACGTCGATCAGCAGCACCCGGTCATCAGCACGCACAGATCGCCGCGAACGGCAATGGCCGGGCAGACAAGATGAGGCCGGAAGCGCATGCGGGGTTGAGCTGAAAGGGAATTCGCCTACGCCGGGAAAGGGCCACGGCGAAGGGGCGGGCCGGGAAGCACCACCTCGACCGGTTCGCCCTGGCCCGAGTCCCGATCAGGCTTACTCCAGTGTGAACGACGGTTCGGTGTTGTCCGGGGCGACGAACGCGAGCAGGCGGGCGGCCTCGTCTCGTACCGCCGCTTTCTCGGATCCCGACAGTGGCCGGAACGGTGCGATGTGCAGGTGGCCGTTCGTGAGCTTCCAGCTGCCTTCCGCAAAGCCGTCGACGAGGAGCAATGGCACGCCCCCGGAGGCCCTGGGCGCGATCCGGCGGCGATTCTCCTCGCTGATCACGCGGGTCCGGTCCCGGTACCCGAGGACGGCGTTGTCGAAGGCGGGCAGGAACCGGACCGGCGCCGGTCGGTCCGGTTCGCCCAGCGGTGCGTCGGGCAGGTCGAGCAGTTCGCCTCCCTGCTCGTCCCGGAAGGCGCGCAGTTTCGGCCGCAACCCTTCGACGACCTTGCGGAGCCGGGTCGATCCCGACCAGGCCTGGATGTCCATGACACCGGCTGGACCGAACGCGGCGAGGTAGCGCAGGACCATCGTCTCCGGTTGCGGCGCGTCGGTCAGCGGGCGGCCGAGCCATTCGTCGGCCAGGGTGACCGGTGTCCCACGCCGATGCCCCCACCGGCCCCAGGTGGAGTGGGGTGGTGGATGCACCAACGCCTCCAGCAGCTCGATGGCCTCGGCCAGCCGGCCGGGGGCGCGGCCGGGGAATCGGTCGGTGAGCAACTGGCCGAGATCCCGGCGGGTGAGCGTCTTTCCGGTCAGTAGCTGTCGGCTGACGCGGGCGAACTCGTCGAGATCCATCCCCTCGATCTGCGTGGCGTAGTACGCGTCGGTCAAGGCTTTCCGCACAGCGGGCGCGACCGTCGGCCACAGCCAACGGAAGTCCTCGCCGGAGGCCAGGTGTTGGGTACAGCGCAGCATAGTGGCGTGCACCACGTCGCGGCTCTCGAGCAGGGCCGTCAGGTCATCGTGCCGGAAGTTCTCCAACCGCGCCCACAGCCCCACATAAGGTCCGTTGGGCATTTGTGCCTGCATCGCCACGAGGTGCTCGATCGCCTCCAGCGGAGTACGAGGAACGCGCCGGGCCAGCAGTTGCCGCTCCAGGAGTGTCCGGTTCAGTACCCGCCGGGACAGCTCGGGTACGCCCGATCTCACGATTGGTCGGCCGACCAGTCCATCGGTACCTCTTGAGTGATGGCGATCAGGTTGCCGTCGGCCGCCTTCAGGACGGCCAGCCGGGCTCCGGGCATGTCCACGATGCCGGTTGCCGGATCGATGTTGTCCCCCGCGGCGGCCTCGGCGGTACCGACCTCGGCGAGCGATCCGTCGGAGGTCTCGGTCATCGCCGTCGCCCCGGCGGCGACCAGTGCGCGATGCTCCTGTTCGATATCCTCGACCGCCCAAAAGACCAGCGGGTGATCCACCCAGGGCGCCGCGGTGAGCCCGATCTCCACGCCATCGTTGGAGAACGCCGCGAAATCGTCGCTCTGGAACGCGGGTGGTCCGCCCAGCAACGCGGTCCAGGCCGTGATGCTGGCGGGCAGATCCCGCACGGGCAGGACTACATTGCCGAAACCGATAAACCGTGCCATAGGTGGCATTCTTCCAGATCCGGCCGCACGTCGTCGGCGCATCCGGCCGAAGAACCGCCGGATGTCCGCGATGAGTAGATCCGGGATGTCGCGGGAGGCCGGGCGGGGTGCGAGGAGTTCCTGGCCCGCCGGGACCCGGACGCCGACACGGTCCGCTCCTACGGCCAGATGCTGCGGCGGCTGCGCCGCGAGCTCGGCGACAACGTCCCGCTCGGCCAGGTGACCGCCGAACAGACCCGGACGGCCTGCGGAGCGGGCGCGGGCACCGAGTTCTATCAGGTTGGGGGATGCCCGGCCGGACTCCCCTTCTTATCGTTCCGAAACGGGGCTGCGACGCGCTTGCCATACCAGCGGAACGCACGCTTTCCACACGGCGCACGCTTTCCACACGGGAGGAAAACGCTATGACCGCCACCACCGAGAATCAGGGCGAGCCGATCGACCTGTTCTCGCCAGAAGTGGTCGCCGACCCGTTCGGCGCACACGCACGGGTGCGCGAGGCACCGACGCTGCAGCTCGGCGGTTTCATGGGCGGGCCGCCGATGTTCCTGGCCGCCCGCTACGAGGACGTGCGCCAGGTCCTCACCGACCAGCGGTTCCTCACCAACCCGCTGAGCGACTCGCCCGCCGAGGACATCCGGAACGGCGTGTTCCAGCACCTCGACATGCCGGAGGACCTGATCCCCTGGCTGAAGAACCTCATCAACGCGTCCGACGGCCCCGACCACGCCCGGCTGCGCAAGCTGGTGTCCTACGCGCTGACCGCGCACCGGGTCGGCAAGTTCCGGCCCCGGGTCGAGGAGCTCACCGCCGACCTGCTCGACCACCTGGACGGGCTCGGCGGGGACGGCACGCCGATCGACCTCGTCGAGACGTTCTGCTACCCGCTGCCGGTCACCGTCATCTGCGAGCTCGTCGGCGTCGACGAGGAGGACCGGCCGTACTGGCGGTCCTGGAGCGACGCGATGGCCACGCTGGACGGCGAGCGGCTCCCGGGCGAGGTGCGCAAGACCCTCGCCGTCGCGCGGGAGATGATCGAGCGCCGGCGGGCCGAGCCGAAGGACGACCTCGTCACCGCGCTCGTCCAGGCGCAGCAGGAGGACCCGTCCCGGGTCACCGACGACGAGCTGGTCGGGATCCTGTTCAGCCTGGTGACGGCCGGCCACCAGACCACGACGTACCTGATCGGGAACTCGGTGCTCGCCCTGCTGGAGAACCCGGACCAGCTCGACCGGCTGAAGGCGGAGCCGGCGCTGTGGCCGCAGGCCGTCCGCGAGCTGCAGCGCCTCGGGCCGATCCAGTTCGGGCAGCCGCGGTTCGCCACCGAGGACATCGAGGTGGGCGGCGTGGTGATCCCGCGGGGGATGCCGGTCGTGCCGCTGATCATGGGCGCCAACACCGACCCGCGCAAGTTCCCCGAGCCGGAGAAGCTGATCGTCGACCGGCTGGCGGTGGGCAGCGAGAGCCACCTCGGCTTCGGCAAGGGGATCCACCGCTGCCTCGGCCAGCACGTCGCCTACCTGGAGGCGGAGGTGGCCCTGCGCGGGCTGTTCACCCGGTTCCCGGACCTGCGCCTCGCGGTGCCGCGCGAAGAGGTCCCGTGGATCCTGCGTCCGGGGTTCACCCGGACCAAGGACCTCCCGGTGCGGCTCGTCTGACCCCGGAACGACCAGACCCGCCCACCGAGGCCGCACCCCGACCGGCTTCCGCCCGCGGCGCGGGCGGAAGCCGGTCCCGGTCGTGCCCCGGCCCGTTGCCCAGGGAGTCTTTCGCCATGACCGAGACCGTCCCCTTCCCGCAGGACCGCACCTGCCCCTACGAGCCCGCGCCGGGCTACCGGACGCTGGCCGAGCGGCGCCCGATCTCCCAGATCACCCTCTACGACGGCCGGAAAGCCTGGGCCGTCACCGGCCACGAGCTGACCCGCCGGCTCCTGACGGACCCCCGCATCTCCAGCGACCGCACCAACCCCGACTGGCCGATGGTCAGCGCGGCCGCGGCCGTCGAGTTCAACGACGTCCAGCAGAAGGTCATCAAGCTGCTCACCGCGCTGGTGGGGGTCGACGGCCCGAAGCACCGCGCGCGCCGCAAGCTGGCGCAGGCGGGCTTCACGGTGCGGCGGGTCGACTCGATGCGCCCGAAGATCCAGGAGATCGTGGACCGGCGGCTGGACGCCATGCTGGAGCACGGCGCCCCCGCGGACCTGGCCTCCATGTTCGCCTCGCCCGTCCCCCTGATGGCGGTGTGCGAGACGCTGGGCATCCCGCACGAGGAGCAGGAGTACTTCGAGCGGAAGGCGCACCAGATCCTGTTCGGCCCGGACGCGGCCGCCGCCTACGACGAGCTCATGGCCTACCTGGGCAAACTGATCGAGAAGGCCAGGCAGAGCCCCGCGGAGAGCTTCCTGAAGGACCTGCTCGCCGAGCGCGGCGAAGCGGACGACGTGGAGCAGGAAGAAGTGCTCCAGATGTTCCTGATCATCCTGGTGACCGGGCACGACACCACGTCGAGCTCGATCGCGCTCGGCGCCTACACCCTGCTGCGGCACCCCGAGCGGCTCGCCGAGCTGCGCGCCGACCCGTCGCTGTGGCCCGCCGCCGTGGACGAGCTGACGCGGCTGGTCGCCGTCCCGGACGGGCTGCAGCGGGTGGCCGCCGAGGACATCGAGGTCGACGACGACACCACCATCCACGAGGGCGACGGGGTGTTCTTCCTGTTCTCCCTCATCAACCGCGACGAGGACGCCTACGAGCGGCCGGAGACCCTGGACTGGCACCGCCCCAGGTTCCGCGACCACCTGACGTACGGGTTCGGCCCGCACCAGTGCGTCGGGATGAACCTGGCGCGCGTCATCATGGAGATCGCCTTCCGCACGCTGTTCGAGCGGCTGCCGGACCTGCGCCTGGCGGTCCCCGCGGACGAGGTCCCGATCAAGCCCGGGGAGGCGTTCCAGGGGCTGGTCGAACTGCCCGTCACCTGGTAGGCGCTCCGCACGGCGGCCGGGCCCTCGGGCCGGCGCGCCCGGCCGCCGTTCCCCGAGCCGAGGAAGGCATGATGATCGCTGCTTCGCAGAGCGCGCCGGCGGTGTACAGCGCGGCACACGCCGAGATCTACGACTTCATTCACGCCGCCCGCGGCCGCGACTGGGCGGCCGAGGCGGACGAGTACGCGAAGCTGATCCGCGCGCGGAACCCGGAGGCGGACTCGCTGCTGGACGTCGCGTGCGGGACGGGCGAGCACCTCGTCCGGTTCGGCGCCGAGTTCGGCCGCACGGAGGGGCTGGAGCTGTCGGCGGCCATGCGGGAGATCGCCCGGCGCAAGCTGCCCGGCGTCCCGCTGCACACCGCGGACATGCGGGACTTCGACCTCCGGACCGGCTTCGACGCGGTCGTGTGCCTGTGCTTCTCGCTGGCCTACGTGCGCACCGTCGCGGAGCTGCGCGGCACCGTGGCCTCGATGGCGCGGCACCTGGCGCCGGGCGGCGTGCTCGTCGTCGAGCCGTGGTGGTTCCCGGAGAGGTTCGTCGAGGGCTTCGTGTCCGCGGCGCTCGCGCAGGAGGACGGCCGCGCGGTCAGCAGGCTGTCGCACACCGTCCGGGACGGCCGGTTGAGCCGGATGACGGTGCGCTACACCGTGGCCGAGCCGACCGGGATCCGCGAGTTCACCGAGTACGAGACCCTCGCGCTGTTCGAGGAGCGGGAGTACGCCGCCGCGTTCACCGACGCGGGCTGCGCGGTGGAGTACCTCCCGGGCGGCCCGAACGGCCGCGGCCTGTTCATCGGCGTCCGCGAGGGCGGCCGGTGACGTCGTACCGGTGGCGGAGCAGCGCCGCGCGCAGCCGCTCGCCGAGGAAGTCCAGTTCGGCGTCGGTGGCGTTCAGCGGCGGCGCCACCAGCAGCCCTTCGCCGCCGCCGTCCCGGTGGAACCCCACGAACGGGTACAGCAGGAGGCCGTGCTCGCGGGTGGTGCGGAGGAGGTCGCGGACGGTGCCGGGGGCCAGTTCGATGCCGTAGAAGTAGCCGCGGCCGCGGACGTCCGTGACGGCCGGCACCCCGCGGGCGGCGTCGGCGACGATCCGGCCGAGGGCGGCGCCGCGCAGCCGGGCGGGGTCGAGGGCGCCGATGTCCCGGAGGACGGACAGGACGGCCAGGCCGACGCGTCCTTGCAGCGGGGTGGCCGACATGGTGCCCGCGAGGGGCGGCCGGGTGCCGCCGGTCAGGATGTCGTCGGCCAGGCGCGGTCCGATCAGGGTGGCGGCCAGAGGGAGGTAGCCGGCGCCCAGCCCCTTGGCCAGGGTGACGATGTCGGGTTCGGCGCCGGGGGTGTGGTGCGAGGCCAGCGGGAGGCCGGTGCGGCCCAGGCCGGTGAGGACCTCGTCGTGGATGAGCAGGACGCCGTGGTCGTCGCAGATGCGGCGGAGTTCGCGCAGGTATCCGGCCGGGGGGACGTACCCGCCGCCGGTGGTGCCGTTGACCGGCTCCATCAGCACCGCCGCCACGCTCTCGGGACCGGCTTTGAGGATGGCGTCGCGGACGTCCTGGGCGCATTCGGTGCGGCAGGCGCCGTAGGGGCAGCCTGAATGGTGGCCGGGGTAGGGCGGGTCGAACGCGGGGCCGAGGCCGAAGCCGTCGTCCTCGTGCGGCCGGCGGTTGCGGTGCCCGGACAGGGCCAGGACGAACGCGCTGTTGCCGTGGTACCCCAGCGAGGCGGTGAGGATCTTGTGGCGGCCCGTCTCGCCCCGGGCCCGCTGCGCCAGCCGGGCGAGGGCGATGGCCGCCTCGGTGGCGTGCGTCCCGGTCGGGGTGAACACGACGCGATCGTCCGGGCGGTGCACCGCGCTCGCCGTGGCGGCGGCCAGCTCCTCCATGTCTCCGGAGGGGTACGTTCCCGGGCCGGCGTAGGTGCAGATGCCCGCCTGGTCCCGCATCGCCTCGACGACCACCGGATGCGTGTGGCCGATGTTCACGTTGATGGCGCCGCTGCTCGCGTCGAGGTAGCGCCGCCCGTCGGCGGCGTGCACCCAGGATCCGCGCGCGCGGCTGTAGGGCATCGGGGGGATCTGCCACCGCGTCGCCAGCAGCTGCGACACACCCGTTGCCTCGTTCGTCACCACAGAGTTTCCCCCCAGGCGTCTCAGTCCCGCCGCCGGACGAGCCCCTCGATGCGCCGCACCACCTCGGACGGCAGCGGCAGCGCCTCGATCTCCCGGCGCAGCCCGGCCGCGGCCGCCGCGTACCCCGGGTCGCCGACGACCTGCCGGCACGCCTTCGCGACGGCCTCGCCGGTGGCCTCCTCGGCCGGGACGACGACCCCGGCACCGGCCTCGGCGACGCGGCGCGCCATCTCCACCTGGCGGAACTGCCCCGGGTCGGGGATCAGGACCTGGGGCGTCCCGGCGCTCAGCGCGGTCAGCATCGTGTTGCCGCCGGACTGGTGCACCAGCACGTCGCAGGTCGGTGCCAGGACGTCCAGGGGGATCCAGCCCACGTGGGCGCCGGGCAGCCGCTCCCGCGTCCCGGGGGCAGCCTCCTCGGGCACCGCCACCGCGACCTCGGCGTCCAGGGCCGCGAGGTCGGCGACGATCGCTTGCAGGTAGTCGTACTGGTCGTAGTCGGCCACGGTCGTGCCGATGGTCACGCCGATCCGGGTCCCGGCGCCCCGCGTGTACATCCACCGCTCCAGGCGGCACTGGGAGTTGCCCGGGATCCAGCGCATCTTCTGCGCGGGCGGCGCGCCCCGGGGGCGCAGGCTCGGCGGGGTGAAGTCGATCAGCATGTCGGGGGCGGGCAGTCCCTCCAGCCCCAGCTCGGCCAGCTCGCCGGCCAGCTGCTCGGCCGCCCCGGCGTCGAACAGCCGCGGGTCGTGGATGTCCCATGCCTGGCGCACGTAGGGGACGCCCAGCCGGGCCGCCAGCAGCCCGGCGCCGTACGCCTGCATGCCGCCGATCACCACGTCCGGGCGCCAGCGCCCGGCGAAGTCGAGCAGCGCCGGCAGGGGCGCGGTGTCGATGACCGCGAGCCACCGGCCCGCCGTCCGCTCGCGTTCGGCCGGGTCCGCGGGCACCCCGTCCAGCCCGGCGCCGGCCACGATCCGCTCCCGGGTCATGCCCGGCTCCATCACCGGCAGCGCGGGCAGCCCCGCCGCGGCGATGCTCGGCATCACGTCGTCGCTGGACGCGGTCACCATCACCTGGTGTCCCGCGTCGCGCAGCGCCGTGCCCAGCGCGACGTGGCCGAAGAACGTCGACGGGGTCAGCCCGGCGAGTATGACGACCTTCATGCGATCCTCCGTGAGCCGTGCGGCGAGCCGAGCGGGAACGTGCCGGTCGCGGCGGTCACGGCCGCCGCGTCAGGCGGCCGAGCTGCTCGCGCAGCCGGTCGAGGCGCTCCGGCAGTTCCGGGTCGCCTTCGGGCCACGCCAGGTCGATGCCGATGCGGCCGCGGAACGTGCTCACCACGTAGCCGCCCATCGCCGACGCCTCCCTGATGCTGGAGGCGGAGCGGAGATCGGTCGGCCGCAGCCCGTCGGGGGTGCGCAGGGGCGGCGCCTGCCCCCAGTTCTGGACGCTGACCACGGCGGGGGCGCGGCCCGGCTCCCAGGGTCGGGCGTTCCCGGCGGCCCGGGCGACCAGGTCCAGGAGGCTGCGCTGGACGGAGCCGTCCGCCAGGCCCGCGCGCAGCCCCGCGCCGACGGCCCGGCCGATCGCGACGGGCTCGGGCTTGGTCCCGTCCGCGACCGCGAACCCGGCGCCGCCGAGCACGTTGGTGCCCTCGGTGGCGCCGATCCGCGGGGTGAGGCGGTCGCGCAGGTTCACCGTGTACCGGAGCAGCAGCTCCGGCAGCGGCAGGTCGCGGACCTCGGCCTCGACGACGAGCAGCGCGCCCGACAGCAGGCCGTTGACCGTGACGCCTTCGCGGTGGCCGAGGTCGACGAGCGCCGCCGACTCGGCCTCCGTCAGGCTGTGCCGGACCACGTGCCGGACGACCGCGGGGGGACGCTCGGGGACCACCGCCCCCTCCGGGCCGGTGG